>PBUF01000138.1 GCA_002727775.1 Gammaproteobacteria bacterium | reverse complement strand
AGTTCTTGAGCTTTTGCGTCGGTTTCGGCGCAGATCATAATCCCTCCCCAGCAAGCTTGTTTGCCTTGTTCCACAATGTGGCCGTGTCGCTGCGCTTCGTCACTCCACTCTTTCCAGAGCAGTTCAAGGAAATCCGTATTGCCCGAGAGAACGATGGGCCTTCCCTTATACTTTGCCCAAAACTTTGCGGTAGTCAGGCTTTGAGAGAAACCCCCGTAAAGGGGAATTTCATTTTGCAGGGGCTTAGGTGCGATACCAATCTCAGAAATTGCCATGTTCGCATCTACGCCTTGCCCGTAATCAGAGTAAACGGGGTGATCATGGGGGTTCACGAAGTCTTTTGGAGGGAACGACCAGTACTTACCCTGGTAGTTCATCGTTTCGCTTTTTAGAGCGGTAACGACAATGTCGACGAATTCGGCAAAATATTCTCGATTAATGTCGTCAGCTTCGGTTTTTGCATTCCAGGGTCCTACCGCATTGAGCTCTGGTAGAACCTTATAGTTTTCGACCCATCGTGCTTGATATCCCCGGACCAGGCCGACACCGAACCGACCTCCAAGCATGTGATCCAAGGTCGCTATTTTTTCGGCCGTCTGTAGGGGGTTGTTTGCCGTAGAGACGAAACCACAGGTAATGACTTTCATTTTTTTGGAATGCGATCCCAACCACATAGCCATTAGACAGGGGTCGTTCGATATCTCAAATCCCTCTATTTGGAGATGGTGTTCTGGATGCCCGAAACCAAAATAACCCGCTTGATCTGCGAACTCAGCGTACTGAGCAATCTCTGAGAGCATGCGCTGATACAGCTCTGGCTTTCTGCCGGCCATGCCTTGTTCCAACTCATTCCTTCTGCCAACTGTGCAGTACATGAAAAGACCAAATTTCATAAACCTTCCTCTTATTGGGCTCGCAATACTGTGGTAAGTTTACGCGCCACAAAAGTTAAACGATAGCCAGAGGAATAAAATGCAGCTATTGCAACGAGATGAATTATTAGAACAGCTAAAAAGTTGGCAGCTGGGGGATTCACCTGCTGAGTCTATATGGAGATGGGCATTGGGGCTCAAAGAAGGGGATTATAGTCCTGCCGACGCGGTCGTCCAGGATGTTGTCGATGTGTTAGCGGACATTCCCCAGGACCTGATCACGTTGGAGGACGCGCAGGTTATGATTGAAGCGCTCGAAACGAATATAGGTCAGGATGAGCTTTCACAGAATTTGATATGGAATTACTTTGACTACCTAAATACNGAGTCGCGTAAATCGGTTCTNAGNGAGGATCCATTNTATGCGCCTTTTTGNACGCCGGCGTATTAAAGNCTTNGTTCTCTAGGTACGTGGCTTTCAATTTTCTNTTTATAAAGGTAATTTTGAAGAATAGATAAGCACTTTGTGTTTGGCTCGCAAAGATTGCAGGCTATGATAGTTTGAGGGAGGGGGTAATGAATAAAATCTTTGTATTGGCGCTCGCGCTTTTATTGTCTGTATGTCCGCAATTAAAGAGTCACCATGCGTTTTCCTCTGAGTTTGACGCGGATCGTCCGTTTCGTGTTACAGGAACGATAGTTCGGGTGGAATGGATCAACCCTCATAGTTGGGTTCATGTCGATGTGCTGCAAGAGGATGGAACGGTTACTCCCTGGATGATGGAAGGCGGGACTCCGAATACTCTGCTTAGAGCTGGCTTGACTAAGAAACTATTACAGCCGGGTACGGATGTAATTGTTCGAGGTTATCAGAGCAAGGATCCCGACTGTGAACCCAAATGCCGTGGAAGCGGCAGAGATATTACCTTTGCTGATGGCGAGAGAATTTTCATGGGTTCTTCTGGGACAGGTGCTCCAAGGGATGGAGCAGATCCGAACGAAGGGGGTGGTGGCGGATCTTTGCCCAGTAATTAAGGGATACAACGTTGAAAGGTTTTCGGCTCTAAGTCGGGGAGGGGGATAAATGAAAAAATTAATCTATAGTGTGGCCGCCCTCGTGTGCGTCTTTTCTTTTCTGGGATGCGCTGGCCAGCAAAATNATAATTTGNCCTCTCAGGATAAGCTTGAACCACCCAATCTCAACGGTGTTTGGCAGGCTCTAGGATCGGCTCACTGGAATCTTGAGGGCCAAAATGCCTTTAAAGGACCAGCAACTGATGTTTTAGGTGCTCTTGGAGGNATTCCTGCAGGAGTAAGTTATGTCGAGGGCGGGGCTATTCCTTATAACGAAGCGGCTTTAATTCAACGCNAGGCCAACCGTGAAGAATGGAACAAACTAGATCCTGCTGTTAAGTGCTATATCCCTGGTATACCCAGACAAACCTACATGCCTTTTCCTTTTCATATTATTCAATCAGATAACAAAATTTTTATTGCTTACGAGTTTGGCAGTAATAGCAGAATGATCCACTTGGATCGCCCAGGCACCCGTGCAGAATTGCCTTCTTGGATGGGATACTCCACTGCCCGATGGGAAGGTGAGACTTTAGTTGTGGTTGTGACAGATCAGGTCGCCGAAACCTGGTTGGATGCAGCCGGTAACTTTCATAGTGAAGAGCTTGTCGTTACCGAACGATATACTCCGATGGGACCGGACCATATCAGCTATGAGGCGGTGATAGAGGACCCAAAGGTCTTTACGAGGCCATGGACGATCCAACTGACCCTCTACCGAAGGAAGGGGAATGACGCCAGAATTCTCGAATATAAGTGCGTCGAATTTGCGGAAGACGCGGTCTATGGCCATCTTCGCAAAGGCGAGGATATGGACCAGCCGAACGTTAAGAAGCTGTTTTAACTTGGAGGAACTTACCATGTATCTACCAAAATATTCATTTGCGGTCGTACTGTCGTTATTTTTGGGCACTCAAGCCTACGCAGAGGTCCCGAGAACTGACTGGGGAACACCGAGCCTTCAGGGTACCTGGGATTTCAGAACGATGACTCCCTTTGAGCGCCCTGAGCAGTTTAAAGACAAAGAGTTTTTAACTGACGAAGAAATCAGCAAGATNGAAACGGATCGAGCGAAAGCTTGGGAGGCTAGAGGCAATGTTGATTTCGAAGAAGCGGCCAAAGCTGAAGGACAACAGGGTGATGTTGATGTCGGCTACAATCAATTTTTTTTGGATCTAGGTACAAAAGTAAATGGAACCAAAAGAACCTCTCTTGTGATCGACCCGCCNAANGGAAGAGTGCCTGCNCCGAGTGAAGCNGCGATTGCTCGATACGTTGAGGCTCGTGATATGTGGGCGCGACCACCCGAGGGCCCAGAAGATCGAAATGCGTTTGATCGGTGTATCAAGGGTTTTAATGCGGGNCCGCCGATGACCTCGGGAGCTTATAACAACATTATGCAGATTGTAGAGTCGGAAGACTTCGTTGTGATGCAGGTAGAAATGGTGAATGACCATCGAGTGATTCCAACCTCGGCAACAGAACAGTTACCTGACCACATGAGGTTTTGGAAAGGCGATTCAAGAGGTGTCTGGGAGGGAGATACCTTCGTCGTGACTACGACAAATTTTAATGAGCACCAGATGTTTCGATTAACTGGGCCCAATATGACGTTAACAGAGCGGTTTACTCGTTTGGATGAAGAAACGCTGGAGTACAAGTTTACGGTGGACGACCCTGATACCTATGATGTGCCGTGGACTGCGGTCATGCAGATGGTGAAGACTGACGCTGATGTCTATGAATTTGCCTGCCACGAGGGTAATTATGCGATGCCTCTGATGTTAAAGGGAGCTCGAAAGCAGGAGAGAGATGGTACCAGCAAAGAAGATGACACATGGCTTCCAAGTTGGAGCAAGCCTAGGACCTAAAGTTTTGGTTTGTTCTGATGGGCATCGCTGGACGTCAAGCTTTTTGGGCCATGGGTAATGAGTGAGTATCAGAATCCTGAGGAGGGGGCATCATTAACGGGTAAGGACAAGCCCAAGCTTGTCACCTTGGCTGTTTTACATATGGCGCAGTATTTTCCCGCGGCCTTTACAGCGGTTGCTTTGCCGTTTCTCTTTCGTAAGGAAGGGTTGCCACTGGAGATGTTCTGGTTGCTAGCTCTTCCTGGTTACACGCGATTTTTAAAATGGTTAATGGCTTTGGTTGTCGACAACTATGGCAGCCCAAGGCTTGGCAAACGAAAATCCTGGATCATTCCGTGTACTGCGATTGGCGCCCTGTCATACGCTTTGCTCGCTCTCTACCCTCCCTCTTTAATCTCTCTTCACATTATCGTTGGGATACTCATTTTCAAGTCCTTTGTCATGGCTGCCCAGGATATTGCTGTGGATGCCTACGCCGCCGAGACAATGACTGATGAAGAAAGGCCGCTAGGCACTTCACTAATCAATTATTTGGGCGCGGTCGCTGGGTTATTAGGTACTGGTTCAATAGTCGTGGTTGAGTACTTCGGTTGGGCGACAGCTATGTTGGGCGCATCGGCTATGTTGGTTGTTGCCGCTTTGCCAGCAATAGTCAGAGCGGAGCCCCCGCCTCCGGTTCTGGCCCAGAAAAAAAAGGCTCTCGGACAAAAACCAAGCTTTATGACGGTGCTTAAACAGAGAGACTCAATGTTTATCATGCCGTTTCTGTTTATGTTCGGATTTGGCCCTGCTTTTTTAGGGTCTATGGTAGGCGCATTTTGGGCCGATCAAGGCCTTTCGATCGAGGAGTACGGGATACTTAGCGCAACGGCGACAGGGGCTGGTGGTTTACTCGCTGCGATATCGGTGCCGTGGCTGGCAGAACGGATTGGTTTGGCCAGAGCTGCGATGATTAGCATGGTATTCATTCCTTTTCAGGCGATCATGTACATGTCTTTTAGTGAGCTGGGTATCCCTGCGTGGTCCCTGCTTTTGCCGACCTATGTTTTTATTGCTTGGGTAACCTCGTTTTATGGTTATGCGGCCTCCATTTCACGATTCCGGTGGGTTTCGAAGGGTCAAGCAGGTACTGATTATGCCGTGCAGTCTAGCATCTGGAATCTNGGTGTATCGGGNGGCGCNTCTTTATCTGGATTTGCTGCAGCTTACCTGGGTTGGACATTTTTCTTTCCATTAGCGGCCATCGTTTTATTGATGGGAGGAATTTATTATGTGGTTATGTATGAGCTGATCGAAAAAACAGTGCGTTCACGTGAGCAGGAAGAAACGAGCCAGGCATCAGAAGAACAATAGGAGGAGTTGATATATGTTGATTCAGCATGACAAATTAATAGAGATTTCGACATCGATACTTGAAGCAGCAGGGGCGCCTGCTGACAAAGCCCGCTTGGTTTCTGAGCATTTAGTTGAGGCAAACCTAAAAGGGCACGATTCACATGGCGTAGGGATGGTCTCCAGCTATGTGAGGAGCATGCTAGCGGGTTTGGTAGATGTTAATAAAGANGCTGANTTGATTAATGATGCTGGTGCGGTGCTTTCATTTGATGGAGGTACNGGTTTCGGCCGAGTGGTAGGTATGCAAGCNATTGANANGGGAATAGANCGCGCGAAAGACCATGGTGTTTGTGTAGTNGCTTTGGGTAATGCTTCCCATCTGGGTCGCATTGGGGTTTTTGGAGAGCGTTGTAGTGAAGCTGGCATGGTGTCGATGCACTACGTTAATGTGGTGGGACACGATCCGATGGTGGTGGCATACGGTGGTCGTGATCGACGCTTCGTCACTAACCCATTTTGTTGCACCGTTCCNAGGGATGATGGAAATCACGTTATATTGGATATGGCGACTACAACCGTTGCTGCCGGAAAGGTGCGCGTTGCGATGATGAANGGCGTTGAAGTGCCGGACGAATCGCTGGTAGATGCAAGTGGTAATCCAACCAATGACCCCAACGCGATGTGGAAAGANGGTGGAGCGATGAGGCCCTTTGGCAAGCATAAAGGTTATGGCCTNATGGTNATGTGTGAATTATTGGGGGGNGCGCTTGGTGGTCTGTTTACGATGCAACCAGGAAATCCCCGTTTGGGTAANACAATTAATAACATGCTCTCTGTCATTATNGNTCCNAAAGCTGTTGGCGATAGAGACGCCTTCGAACAGGAGGTTTCGGCGATGATTGACTACATCTACGAGTCTGAGCCAGCGGAAGGGTTGGATGGGGTATTGATTCCGGGTGACCCTGAAAGGGAATCGAAAAAAAGGCTGTTGCAAGAAGGGATTAACGTTGACGATAACTCCTGGCAGGACTTTTTGACTGCTGGAGAGAAGGCAGGCCTNGAAGNGGAGNAATTAGAAGCTTTGGCAACGGCCTAAAATTNGCAANAGCGAGGCTTTTTTAAACCTAGAGGCACTTCTGGTAANATGTAAGTCGGGTGGGCCNTNACTGAGTTTTACAACTAGGCTTGCTCCTATCCTTGAAAGTATTTTTTGCGATCGTGATGATCCGTAGGTGGGCTGTAGTGTCTGAAAAGCTGTCTGAATTGATTCGACTGTTGGATATAGAGAAGGTGGAAGAGAACCTCTTTATCGCCAATCATCCCGAGGGGCGAACAGGTAGACTTTATGGCGGACAGATCATGGCGCAGGCCTTGATGGGCGCGATTCGCACTGTGCCAGGCGATCGTTACGTGCATTCAATTCACGGCTACTTTCTTCGCCCTGGCAACCCCAAGACTCCAGCGATTATCAGGGTCGAAAGGTTAAGGGANGGAGGATCTTTTAGTACCAGGCGAGTTATTGTTCAGCAGGAGGGCCGGCCAATATTTACTCTCGACGCCTCTTTTCAGGTTGAGGAAGAAAGCTTTAATCACCAGTTCGAAATACCTGAAGAACTCGAACCGCCGGCGCCAGAAAAGATTCCTGAATANCTATTAAAAGANCCGTTCTTATCTTGGCGACACGANTTCAGGAGGCTGCAATCCAATAGCCCCCAGCCTCCTGAACAATANGTTTGGATTAAAGCAAATGGTGAAGTTCCGGCAGATCGGTCTTTGCAAACCTGNTTNCTGGTCTTTGAATCGGACAACGTACTGCTGGGAACCTGTAGATTNCCCCACCGAGGTAGTTATGANCGCGANAATATGCAAGTGGCGAGTTTAGANCANGCCATGTGGTTTCACCGGCCAATTGATCTTGAAGACTGGCTTTTGTATTCGATCGACTCACCAGTTAGCTCTAAAGCAAGAGGTTACACGAGAGGCCTNCTCCACTCTCGAGAGGGTGCTCTCGTTGCGTCGACAATCCAGGAGGGGCTCATTCGTCTACATTGAGTCCACTAGATTTCTGAGCTTATCTAGTTGAGCGACGCGCTCCTCAGTCTCTTGACCCATTAGATTAACATTTAGAGAGGTCACTCCTGACTCTTTAAGGGCGTGTATCCTTTCTTTAACAAAACTCTCTGGCCCGATCAGAGAACTGTTTGCCAAGTATTCGTCCGGTATTGCCTCTTCTGCTGCTTTTTTTTCGCCCGAGAGATAAAGGTCCTGGATGNTCTTGGCTTCTTTTGAATAGCCACTCTTCGAGAAAATGTCATTATAAAAGTTCTTGGATCTTGCGCCCATCCCGCCGATATAAAGTGCGGCTCCNGGTCGAGAAAGGTCTCGAAGATCCTCCAGGCCCTCTCCAATCGCGACACTCCCACCGGCAAAGATGTCTAGGGGTGCGCGTTTAGGGTCCCTTTTAGACGACCCAGTAGTTAAGGCTTCTCCCCATACGGCGCTCGCAGCCTCAGCGGTATAAAACGCGGGTAGCCAGGCGTCCGCTATTTCTGCTGTGGTTTCCACGCTTGTTGGCCCTAGGGAGGCAATAGCGATTGGTATGTCCTCTCGTACCGGATGATTAATGATTTTTAACGGTTTACCCAGGCCGGTTCCCCGGTCTTGAGGGAGCGGGATTTGAAAGTGTTTACCCATATGTTGAACGCGGTCNCTGCGCCAGACCATCCTGCAGATTTCNACGATTTCTTTCATTTTNCCGACTGGGGCTTCGTAGGGTACTCCGTGAAACCCTTCGATGACTTGNGGGCCAGAAGCGCCCAAGCCCAGCATACACCGNCCNTCTGANAGGTAATCTATACCAGCTGCNGTCATGGCTAGTAGNGTGGGTGTGCGGCTATATATTGGTAATATTCCNGAAGCNATTATTACCCNCTCAGTGTTCGCAGCTAGGTAGCCCATGGCGCTTGGCGCGTCGAAGGAATAGGCCTCCGGGACCCAGACCATGTCTAGCCCAGCGGATTCGAGCTGTTTGATTTCCTCGACAGCATCTTTGAATCCACCTGCATAACTCAATAAAGTCGATATTTGCATGCTTAATTCTTTCTTTTTTCTGATGTTGCGAGATTAAGGGGACTTGTGCATTGTGTCCACGGGTTTTAATGAATTCAAGGGCGTGGTTTGAGAGCGACGATTTTTGTTATTTTTTTATGTTGTTGGACTGGCTTACACGCCAACATTGATCGATTTGCCCAGCAAGGCGTGGAAAGGTTNTCGCAATACCTGCAAATCGACACNATCAATCCNCCGGGTAATGAATCAAGGGGTGTCGAGTTTCTAAGCCGGATACTAGAAGAATCAAAAGTGCCCTATGAAACCGCTGAGTCCGCGCCAGGAAGAGGCAATCTCTGGGCCAAGCTTGAAGGNGGAGATAGGCCTGCTTTGGTTTTGCTGCACCATATCGATGTGGTCCCCGCGAATAGAAAATATTGGAGTTTCGANCCTCTTTCAGGAGAGATAAAAAATGGCTATGTCTATGGGCGAGGAGCAATAGATACGAAAGGGTTAGGTATAGCTCAGTTGCAAGCTTTTTTAGCGTTAAAGCAAAGTGGACTTAAGCTGAACAGAGATGTTTTGTTGATAGCTACTGCAGATGAAGAAGCGGGTGGTTTTTTTGGAGCAGGATGGCTGGTNAAGGAAAAACCAGAGATCTTCAAAAATGTGGGTTATTTATTGAATGAAGGCGGTTCGACGAGAACATTTGGTGACCGGCGAGCAGTGCTAGTCGAGGTGACCCAAAAAGTACCTTTATGGCTCAAGCTGACATCCTATGGAAGACCAGGACACGGGTCCTCGCCTCAGGTGCAGACGTCGGTGACTAGGCTCGTTCGTGGTCTAAAACGGATNAGCGAAACGGAGTTTCCTGTAGAGGTCATTGANCCCGTTAAACAAATGTTTGAGGCAATGGCTCCATTTGTCGGTGAATATGACCGGAAAAGATACGCGAATATGGGAGATATAGGCCGCGACGAGAATTATCTACTTCGGTTAAAGCTAAGTAATCCCGGAGCTCACGCGTTACTTAGAAATACCTGTTCGATTACGCGACTCGAAGGCAGNTCGAAAATCAATGTTGTGCCTGCGGAAGCCCACGCGGAAATTGANTGTCGGTTATTGCCGAACCAAAACCCCGATGCGTTTATTCAAGATCTGAAAAAAATCATTAACGATAATGAAATTTCGATAGAGAAAATAATGGTATTCACGCCTGCAGTGAGTAAAACAAATACGCCGCTATTTGACACAATCACTTCTGTATCCGAGAGCGTTTTNGGAGCACCAGTGGTACCAACTGTGTCCACGGGGTTTACGGACAGTCACTTTTTTCGAGATTTNGGNATTACAAGCTATGGCTACTCTCCCTTTGCNTTTAGGCCTGAGGAATTTGCGGGCGTCCATGGTAATGACGAAAGGGTATCTGTTAAAAATATAGTTGAGGGGATTAAGACCTTTTATAGGGTATTGGAGGAATTTACGGTTGATTAGATCCAACTCAGGAGAGACCCCAATAGGAGAAAGTGATGAGTGATATAGAGGTAATCGATAGCGAGTTTGACTGTTCGGAGATAGAGGAGCGCATGCAGTCTTATATCGACAGCGGAATTCTTTCGTGTTGTAGCACACTCTTAATGAAAGGATCGGAGGTAGTCGACTACAGGACCTTTGGCTTCATGGACTTAGAGGACAAACATCCGCTTCGAAAGGATGCTATTTATCGAATGTATTCCAATACAAAAATAGTTACCTCTGTGGCTTTGATGAGCCTCTATGATGAGGGAGCCTTTGAGCTCACCGACCCACTGTCAAAATTTATACCTTCCTTTGGCGATATAACTGTATTGAAATCTGATGCACAGAG
>PBUF01000137.1 GCA_002727775.1 Gammaproteobacteria bacterium | reverse complement strand
TGTCCGATTTCGACGTAGGCTGCCATGTCGGCAATAGTTAGCTCATCTCCTGCAAGATATTTAGAATCATGTAACCAGCCCTCTTCCAGTGCCTCAAGCGCTCTTTTTAGGCTGGCTTGAGCCGACTTTTGAAAATCCTCGGAAATATTAAGGTCCTTTCGAATTTTGGGAGCAACGAGTCCTCCTGAAGCCTCTCGAACGTTGCGATGATGAAAGTGCAAATACCAATCAATTTTTGCTCGTAACTCGGGACTATCAGGATACAGGTCAGTCCAACCAAACCGGTTACACAAATAGCACATAATCGCGTGCGCCTCTGACAACAGAAATCCGGATTCACTGTCCTCGAGACTTGGGATAGTCCCGCCCGGAAACTTTTTAAGATAAGCAGGATTTCGGCTACCGGTCTCTCCGCTGGAGCCAGGATTTATCAATACCATCTCAAAGGGCTGCCTCTTGTAAAGCATTAACCACATAACGGCCCTGACAGGCTGTGAAAAAGGGACACCATACAGAATCAGCGAGTTGGACATGTCTTTGCCTTCATAAAACTTATTAGACTCAAAAATAGCAGCATTTAGACGATGCCAAAAGGCCTTGAAGACGGTTGCGGTGGCTATAGATTACCCTCAGTATTGATCGAAAGGTACAAGCCACCAGAACCCAACCATGGAATCAGTCATCCAGTCACTTCTAGGTTTTGCCGATCTTTTTTTGTCGGTGCTCGGCCTCATCATCGCGGCAACGCTGGCTATTTTAGTCGTAGCAATCTCGTGGATGTATGTTTCCGACATTAGCCAGACACGCCAGGCTATACGACGAAATTACCCGGTCATCGGNAGGTTTCGNTATTTTTTTGANCACCTGGGCGANTTTTTTAGACAATACTTTTTTGCGCTGGATCGAGAAGAATTACCCTTCAATCGGGCACAGCGAACCTGGGTCTACAGGGCCTCGAAAAACGAAGACAGCACGATCGCCTTTGGCTCAACCCAACCTCAAAACATTCCGGGGGAGTTTGTTTTTCTCAATGGATTGTTTCCGCCGCTGGAAAGCGAAGTGATCAAAAATCGCCCCATACACTTTGGCACTCAGTATGCCCGCCAGCCCTACTCAACCAACAGTTTTTTTAACATTTCCGGGATGAGCTACGGTGCGCTGTCTGGGCCTGCAATAGAAGCGCTCTCAAAAGGCGCAGAGCGCGCTGGCATCTGGCTCAATACTGGCGAAGGCAGCGTGTCGCCCTTTCATACAAAAGGTAATTGCGATCTGATCTTCCAGATGGGCACTGCCAAATATGGACTTCGAAACGCTGACGGCGAGCTAGACAAGGACAAGTTACGCGCGCTCGAATCAAACACACAAATCAAAATGATCGAAATCAAATTGTCACAGGGGGCCAAACCAGGCAAGGGCGGGATTCTACCAGGAGTCAAAGTAGACAATGTCATCGCCNCNACACGAGGAATTCCCGTGGGAGAGGACTCGATCAGTCCCAATAGGCACGCAGAAATCGAAGATATAGCGGATCTNCTNAAGTTCATCAAATTAGTTCGAGACTTGTCGGGCAAACCGACCGGAATCAAATGCGTTATCGGTCAAACGGAATGGTTGGACGAGTTCTGCCAGCAAATTAACCGGATAGGCCTGCAATACGCACCAGATTTCATTACGGTAGACAGTGGGGATGGCGGTACCGGCGCGGCGCCCCAAAGCCTGATGGATCTCACCGGACTACCGGTTAAGCGGAGCCTTCCTTTAGTCGTGGACAAGCTATCGGAATATGGCATTAAAGAGCACATCCGAGTGATCGCCTCAGGAAAGCTGATTAACCCGGCTGATGTGGCCGCCGCGCTTTGCCTGGGTGCTGACTGCGTGAACTCGGCNAGAGGGTTTATGTTCGCGCTAGGCTGCATACAGTCACTACAATGTAATAAAAACACCTGTCCCACCGGGATCGCCACGCAAAACCGTTCACTACAGAAAGGGCTGGACCCGGTAAACAAAAGTGAGCGTGTCGCAAACTTCGCTCTNAATCTAATAAAGGAAGTGGAGACAATTGCCCANTCGTGTGGTGTTGCNCACCCTAACNTANTNCAACGGCGTCACGCTCAAATGATTAACGAGAGAGGNATCCCACAATCCTTGGCGCAGATGTATCCGGAAAGNACCGCCTAACCTNGNCNGTTTCAAAAATNAAGGCGNTCTTAAGACTNATTCGAGGGNTCGTTACTTTTTAGCTTCTCTCGGACGTTTGGGTTGACCGACTCCCTAAAAGGAATTTCTACGACCTCTCCATCAACCGCAACATTAGATTCGATTGAATACATGTCCGGNAGGTGAACTTTTAGTTTGGTTTCGAGCGCCGAATAACCTATATCGACCCAGCCCATTGCTATGTTGGTCTGAAGTTCCGGCGACCACCAGGGCGATGTGATATAGCCGATCTCAAAGTTGTCTTCGGAATGAATCAACCAGAAATCTGGCGCGTAGTCGGTGACCGGCTTACCTCCAAACACCAGGCCCACCATTTTCATCTTAAAAGGANAGTTNCCCGCCTCAATCATATTACGTTGACGCTCGAGCTCNTCCTTACCGATGTAATTGATNGTCTTTTTCCTGGGCACCTGGTANTCCAGGTTTACCTGAAAGGGTGAGGACTCAAAGTCCATATCCTGTCCCCAGGACAGAATTCCCGCAGCGATCCTTCTATGATGAGCCGTAGAGATGACTGTCAAATCNACGGACTTCCCCTTCTCAAGCAAATACTCCCAAACTCGCTCTGCATGCACGTGAGAGTCACGAACAAAAATCTCGTAACCTTTCTCNCCGGTAAAACCCGTCTGGCTNACCACGACGGACGCACCAGCTAGCTCGGNCTCCATCAACCCATAAAACGGCAGCTCCAACACGGAGGCTCCAAATAACCGAGACATAAACTCGCCCGATAGNGGCCCCTGGATTTGCAGNGGNNAAANNTCGATNTCATCGATNNCCACGTCGTATCCNGCTCCGATATTAACCCCCTGTAGCCATAGCATTAAATCCGAATCGGCCAGCGAGAACCAAAACTCATTTTCGGCAATTCGAAGTAGCACAGGGTCATTTAAGATACCGCCCCGTTCATTACACACAATCGTGTATTTAGCCCTGCCTACTTTGATTTTAGAGGTATCTCTGGTGACCACGTAGTTGGTGAAAGCCTCAGCATCGGGCCCCTTGACTCGAATCTGTCTTTCAATCGCGACATTCCACAGAGTAACTCCGTTAACGAGAGCCTCATATTCTGCCATCATCCCGCCATCCTCTGGCTTGATGTAACCGCAAGGTGAGTACATGCGATTGTAGATGGTCGCGCGCCAGCAGCCCGCTTCATGCGACAAGTGCCAAAACGGCGACTTTCGAACCCGTGTTGAAATTAACGCCTCAACGGCTGTCGGCCCGGACTGTCTGAGGTTGCGAGGCACTTGACGATCGCTCTGATCGACCTTGGAGTAATTGAAATCGAGCATGCTTCTCTTCTTGTTTTTGCGCGCGCAATTTACTGCGAAATTCCTTGAATTTCTATAGTGAAAATGAAGTTTTTTCGTCCTTTTTTTAGGGGCTAAAACCCTTTATAAATTCGGCGCAGGCTGCAAATGCCGTGGCCCCTTCGGTCAATTGTTCTACTGTCCAGCCTTCTTCAGAATCCCATGTTTGCTCACGACAGGAACTCGCATCACCCGACACTATATAATCGAATCTCGCCTTCTCTGATCCGCTCTCATCGAAAGTTGTGCGAGCCAGATTAAGAAATTCATTTTCCTTTAATAGCAACGCATATACAGCAATGGCAGCCTCGTCCATCTCCACAAATAAGGACTTTATGAACTCGTATACGTTTTGATGATCGATCTCCTTTACGTCACTGCCGAGAAAATCGACTGGCGGGCTTGGATATACATCACTATCCAGACTCAAGGAGTATTGGATACTTAGAATCTCTCGAGAGTTTTCGTCCGCATTAGGTTGCGCCCAGCTATGCTTCTCATCAATAAATGCGTACAAGAAAGACTCATTGATTTGATCGCATCGATCCGGATAACTAAATCCAATGTTATGGTTGATCTGAACTTGATACTCTGCCTTTGAGGGACAACCTATTGCCTCACAAACTGCTAAGGGTTCGTCATAAATTAGCTGTGCGGTTGAATCACACCTGACCGAATCTAACGCGGAACTATCTATTTCTTCTCTGATCTGCGAGGTTATCGTAATGCCTGGCAGAATAGTTTCATTTTTAAATCCACTGTAGCTCACATAAGACTTCAAGCTGTTGACGATGTTTTCGTAATCGGGATTAAGCACACTACAACTTTCAAGATCATCAGTGGAGCAGGAAAAATCAACAATCTGTCCACTTTCCAATAGTTTTAATTCAGTGGCCTGAAGTGTTTCGGAAGGATACCAACTCTCTGCATCCGGCGCGCCATCAAAATAGAGACCAACCGATACCTCAAGGATCTTAAGTTCTTGATCTGAAAAAAGCCGGTCAAATGCGGACTTTGAAAGGCCGACGTAGGGACTATAGCCGTCAGGCAAATTGTTGGAATGACGAGTGATGATGGTTTGTTTGACCCCGTCCGCAGCTTTTAGAAAGTTCACTATCTTTTCTGCTTTAGTGGCTCTCTGCGCGTTGTCTGATGCCAAGTAATCTTCGTAGAGCTCTTCCAGTGTAATACCGTAATTCGACTCAAGATTTTGTACGAAGCTCTTTACCGAAGAAATAACGTTCTCTGCTAGCAGATTCGCCTCGCTCGCACACCCATCTGCTAACTCGATGGCCTCGATACCGAGTCTGGTTTTCTCCTCTGAAACGATATCCAGAAACAATCCGGTGAAGGGAGAAATATTAATCATATCGCCAGACAAGGCTTCAGTGTTTCCTGAGGACAACGAAAGACCACCTGGAACGTAGAACATGGTAAACGCTTCTTCCACAATTCCGCGGTCTTGATCTACCGCCCCGACCGGCACCTCAGCCACCTGAATTCTATTTCGTGCGCACTCGAAAGAGACGTCATTAATTGCGCTAAATTCGCCGCCATTCTTGGGAAAAGAGTAGTTCCCTTCGCCGTCGTTGACGGCAGATGGTTCGTCGTCATCCTGTCGGAGATTCCAGTTAAAGTCGACGAAGACGTTCGCGCCATCAATGTAACCATCGATGACCTTGACTCGAAAGAGAGTATCGCTATCGATCACCTCGACGGAAACCTCCTTCAGCGTATTACCATCCGAATTTGAACATGTCAGAACGTATCGATAGGTCCCAACTGAACTGGGTGACACTGATTGAGCACCAGAATTACCTCTGTTTCCATCCCAGTCAACGGAGGCCTGACAAGAGGTTGAGCTAACGGCTGACCAGTTAAGCGTGAAGGATTCGCCTAGCTCGATGACTTCGGTTGAACTTGTGAGAGTCACCGTAGGAGGCCGCGCTATCGGCGTCTGATCAAGACTATTGCTTCCGCCACCTCCTCCACAGCCCGCAGCACAGATCAATATCATGAGCGCGATGAAGTAGTTGCTCGGAATAAAACGCGAACGCTTAAGCATAAAACCGGCTGATGGGATTCTTCAATTCTATAGGGCTTCGTTCAAGATTCAGAGTGCCCCTACTCTAATGGCTTTTAGTGAATCCTCAAAGCCCTACCATACAAACTAAAACCTGCCTTGAGCGCTACCGTTTGAGCTGGCTCATTGCCAATGCTCGTGTTGTAAAGAGGAATTAACCCCCTGCTCTTAAGGTTATTTGCCCAGGATCTAACCACACTCGTTGCATAGCCTTTTTGGCGGTATTCGGAAGCGGTCAAGACGTAACACTCGTGGGCTTCTTCGTTTGA
>PBUF01000136.1 GCA_002727775.1 Gammaproteobacteria bacterium | reverse complement strand
TATGATGGCAAAGGCTTTTCGAATTTCTGTCATGGTTTATTTGACCTTGGTTGTTTTAGTTTGGAAGACCTTAGATCTTGGTTAGATATGCGTCCTTTTTGCTTTTTTTAAAGTCTTGTAATAACGGTTGGACGTCCTAATCATTCAACAAACTTCAAAAGAGATCTAAAGTGCCAGAGGGGCCGGAAATCAAAAGGCTAGCCACTAGGCTAGATAAAGTGCTGACCAACCAACCGCTTGAGGAGCTCCGGTTTAGTTACAGGGACCTAGATCGGTTTAACGATCAACTTCGAGTTCAGAACATCACGAAAATCGATAGTAAAGGTAAAGCGCTTCTCATTTTTTTTGAATCTGGCCTGACGCTTTATTCTCACAATCAACTGTATGGGAAGTGGCTCATTGTGCGAAAAGGCAAGACACCTAAGACTAATCGCACTCAGAGGTTAGTCATTTCGACCTTGAGGCACAGCGCATTCTTGTATAGCGCATCCAGTATTGAACTCCTTCAACCTGAAGAGTTGGAGAATCACCCTTACCTGATCAAGCTAGGACCAGATGCGCTTGCCGAGGAAACTAGTTGGGAACAGGTTTATCAGCAATTAATCTCTTCGAGATTCGAAGGGCGCTCGTTGGGGTCGTTACTTTTAGATCAACATTTCGTTGCCGGTATCGGTAATTATCTTCGATCAGAGATATTACATGTGTCTCGGCTCAGTCCCTTTGACAGGCCTAAGGATCTGCCTGCAAACAAAAAGCGCACCCTTTCAAAGGACATTCTTCGTGTAACTGGACAGGCTTTTTTGACGGCCGGGGTGACCAATGATCTTTCGCGGGTGTCGATACTAAAAGAGCAAGGCTTAAGTCGGTCAAAGTATCGGTTCGCTATTTTCGCAAGGGCGGGACTGCCTTGCTATGAGTGTGGTAAAAAAATCGTCCGATCGGAAACAAATGGCCGACGGTTTTATTCTTGTCCGGCGTGTCAGCCCTCGGTGCGAATGGTTTAAGGTTGTCATCGCACGTACTCTGACGTGGAGATCTGTGCGTTTGCTAAATTAGATTGCTTTGGGTCTTTTAAGAAAGCCCGCTAAACCGATCAGTGTGCACCAGAAAGTGATCCATAGAAGATATATGAAAATATCTTCTACGGGATTATTCACTAAGGAGAGAAAAGTAGTACGCGCCAAAATCCAACATGCCCAAAAAGTAATGAGTTGGGGCATGTGTTTTATGCCTAAAAACCAGGCAGCNGTGCCCGATAAAGCCANNGCCATAACNTGTGCGAGTGGGACCGTGAAAACCCAGAATAGATCTCCAGTAAGNTCAAGGCTCGCGGGCANATTCGGCACGAGAACTGAGATAAACAGTAGATCCTCAAGGATTCCATTTATTAANCCTAGAAGGATAATCAGGGCCCAGCTTATTCTTTTCCGAGTTNTAGTCATCTCGAGAGCCGCAAAAATAAACGCTTACTCTGCGCCAACGATTGACTCGACTGANGATAAGACGCTCGACCAGTCAGGTCTTCCTCGGTAACCGGGTTCCGCAAACTTCGCTAGAATCTTTCCCTCGGAAGATAGGAGGGCAACACCCGGATTAGGTATTCCCGCAAAATTTCCGTCAGGATATTCTTGGTTTCGAATTCCCCACGCTTCAACGTGTTGCGCGTCAACATCGCGCAGGAGAGGATATTTAATGTCCCATCTTTTATGAAACTTCTGAATGGCTTCAGGTGCATCGTAGGTCATCCCGGCGACGGCGATCCCAAGCTCTTCGAATTTGTTTTGAATGTCATTCAGTTTCACGAACTGACGCATGCAGAATGGTCACCAGTCGACTGATCTGTTGAAAACAACCAACAGGCCCTTTGGGCCTTTCAAGCTATTTAGTGTCTGAGTTTTTCCTGCTTGATCTTCAGCTTCTAGCATCGGAGCAGTGGTGCCTACTTTTGGTCCCCAGTTGGCGGCATGCTCTTCATTTGCNGAGGCTAAGTGAGTAAGGCTCANCGCNAAAATGGCNAGCAGGATGCGCGCATTANGCTGGAAATAGTTCACTATNTGATANTTTTTTTTCACTGTTATCTCCCTAGTATCCTNTGAGCACCACGTCAGTTTTATAAAAGTCATGGACTCGTAACAAGAATAGAAACCAAAAGTTTAGCTCTCATATTTCTTCGTCGCAAGAAGAAGNTCTGCCTGCTCTATAGNATATGGTCACGACCCTCAATCAAGGGNAAGAGCAGAAATGCCCGACTCACGATGACATGGCTCTACCGNTTTGTTGAAGCTTTTATTGGTCTGGTGAAAGTTTTTGNTTATAAAGACGAGTTTCCACCATTAAGTCGCTCGTATATTCTCTTAAGGAGATGATCTTTCCTTCCTTAAATTTGAAAATAAATACGTAATTATTGTTGTACCTTCCGTTGATGCCATCGGCATCTCCTTCGACCATGAGAGCGACNCCTTTTTCATCGCCAATNGCATCTACGACTTCCACTTTTTTNAAACCATCGGGTACNAAAGGTGCTATNACNTGGTCCATCCAGACTGACCAGTAGGTTTCCTTGTTGTAAGGAACATTCGAGAGNTGAGGAGAAATTCCCATAAATAAAAAATCAAAGTCGGGATGTAAAAGCGAATCGGCAGTCTCTCTGTCGGTCAGAAGTGTTTCCATGAACTTGGAGGCAGCTGCGANATTCTGGGAGGCTGGGTTTTGTTCATGATGGGCCGCGTTTGCATTAAGGCAAATAGCCAACAGGCTGATCATAAGGATAATGTTGATTTTCATTGTTTTTCCAATTTCGACTTGATGAGCTTAACTTTAAGTTAAATTAGAGCCTTCACCAATATATCTCGGAAAGACTTATAACCTCCTTTTTTNGAATAGACTTTAATCGTGGTTCTTTGATCGGTTTTTTAAAAGGGTCTAGACTAAATTGNTGCGTGAAAGATTTTATGATGACGGTGTGATTTATTGGCCTGGAGCACTGACGAACGAGTCGCTGCAACTTGCAAGAGAAGCATACCAGTGGAGCCTGGACCACCCTGGTCCTGGGGCAGGTGATATACCGAGCAAAAATCCGGGAACCTTTTATCAAGATCTAGCTAATCCAGAAGCTTTTTCCGTTTATGAAACCCTAATCAAGCATCCAGATATTTTGGCTATTATCCGGAAGTTGTTTTCGAGTGATCATGCTTGGTTTATGTATGAGCAGGTGTTCAAAAAATATGGAGGAGATACAAGAAGAACTCCTTGGCATCAGGATACTCCTTACCTGCCGGTGCGAGGTCATAATCTTGCTGTGCTCTGGATTTCTTTTGATTCACTCGATGAAAAGAGATCATTAGAATTCGTTAGAAAATCGCACCGTGGTANTCTTTATGACGGNTCCGCTTTCGATCCGAATGACGACACTCGCGGNNTATACAATGATCCTGCTTACCCTCCNNTGCCAGACATAGAGTCNNGGAGGGGNGATTTTGATATCANTGCCTTTCCNGTTGANCCNGGCGACNTGGTNGTATTTCATCCAAGCACCTTGCATGGAGGTGGTGCTACCCATCAGAACGAAACCAGGCGGACACTCTCTCTCCGTTTTTTTGGTGATGATGCAGTGGTAGCTGCGCGACCTGGCGCTAAACGAACTGGTAAAAATGGTCATCCTCTTAATCAAGTCAGTGTCCTGCAGGATGGGAGCCCATTTAGGCACGAGGGTTTCCCGCAAATCTACTAGTAGAGGCCAGCTGGTTGGTGTTCGTTTTTCACAAGCGCCGAAATGCCAGAAACTGATTGTTCGCGGGCATCGAACGGTCTTCCACAAATGTTAAACCTGAGTCTTTGGCGAGCTCCATTACCCATTCAAAATCTCGTATACCGCTCTTTGGGTTTCTATCTTTTAACCAGTCATCAAATTCGGCATTCGAAGTCGTTGTAAAGTCTCCTTGATATTTAAACGGTCCGTACAAGGCAAGCAATCCGCCGGCTCCAAGGATTTCGGCAGCAGTTTCAATGAGCTTTCTTCCCAGAGTTTCGGCAACTATATGAATAACGTTGGCAGCATAGACACAATCTACTGACTCGGCCGGCCATTCTACTGCAGCGAGGTCGAGGCTTTGGGGGGTTAGGATGTTTGTGCTGCCAAAACTAGAAATATTTTTCGTCAAGATTGGCAGTACGTCCGGGTGCTCAGTGGGCTGCCATCGGATTTTTGAAAGGGCATTCGCGATGTGGATCGCGTGTTGACCCGATCCGCTGCCGATCTCAAGTACGAGCTCGCCGTTTGAAAGCCATTCACGTAACGTATTTAGAATCGGCGTCTTGTTATTGTCTGCTGCTTGTGAAAAGCCTTCCATTTTTAAGTCCTGGTCTAGGAAATTATATTCGCGGCCAAAAGAGTCCATTATAGTTACTTCAAATCAGGAATCTTCGGGAATGTTGTTTTGGAAATCCAGAAATTAAGCAGCAACAAGGCTCACGGCGGTCTCAACGAGCAATACAGTCATTTTTCATCTGTCTTGGGTTGTGAGATGCGCTTTTCAATTTTTTTGCCACCTCAACCAGGAAAACTAGCAATGAGTCCAGCGGTGTATTGGCTCTCAGGGTTGACTTGTACAGATGAAAACTTTTCGCACAAGGCGGGAGCGCAACGGTTTGCTGCTGCGCTAGGGCTGGCTTTGGTGGTTCCAGACACAAGCCCGAGGGGCGCTGAAATTCCAGACGACCCCGATGGCGCTTTTGATCTGGGCTTAGGCGCTGGATTTTATGTGAATGCCACAGAAGAGCCTTGGAGACGGCACTATCGTATGTACGATTATGTTGTTAAAGAATTACCTGAGTTAATTGAGGCGTTGTTCCCGATAAGCGATCGACGATCTATCAGCGGTCATTCTATGGGAGGGCATGGCGCGTTGATGATAGCGCTCAGAAATTCGAAGAATTACTCATCGGCATCAGCATTTAGTCCTATTTGTAATCCCATCGACTGTGCTTGGGGTCAGAAAGCATTTTCAAATTATCTCGGTGAAGAGATGTCAGCTTGGCAAGAGTACGATTCAACCGAACTGATTAAGACTACTGATAACTCGGTACCGATATTGATAGATCAGGGAGATTCTGACGAATTTTTGATTGAGCAGCTGAAGCCAGATAATTTGGTGAGGGTAGCTCAAGAAAGAAAATTATCCTTTGAGTATCGATTACAACAAGGCTATGACCACAGCTACTTTTTTGTCAGTAGCTTTATAGAAGAACACTTGAGTTTTCATGCGCAGCATTTGTTTTGACTATTGTTTCTGCTTATTCAGTGATTACTGTTTTTAGACCTGATTTTTTTTAAATATTAGATTGATACGGGGGGCTTATATTCGCCGCTAACCATTCGTCAGTATCTTTTCGTGGCAGGTGATAACTTGGCTCTCCTTTACAACTTATTCGGTACATAAGCCTTGCATCTTCTGGTGAACAAATTTTGCTTTTGACAGGTGGCGCATTATGAAGCGTAGCAAAGTTGCTCCAGATGGTGACGTCCCCTGGTTGATGCAGGTGATCGTATCGATATTTTTGTTGTAGGACATGAGCCTCAAGCTCGTCGAGATACTCCCGTGTTTGCGTCTCTGAGAAACCGTCGATCTGGACTGGAGCCACGTTTTTGCCTCTCGAGGCCCATACGGGACTATGGAGAGATTGCCTTCCAGTGCGCGGATTTCGGTAAACCAGCGGTGTTAGCCAACCAGCATCAGAAACGCGGAGCCTGCGTCTAACTTGAGTTTTCTCGAGTTCTTTTTGTTTTTCCTTTGGTAAATCTTCAAAAGCGCTTGCCGTGTCTGCGTATGCAGTCTCTCCGTTAAGGGGTAAGTCGAACCTTCTGCTATTCAGATCTTTATTTGAGTCTGGGTGGTAGAAGCCATCCGCTGGACGTACGTCGGGAACCCATGTGCCGTTTTGATGCTCGCGTGAAATTGGAACGCACTGAACATAGAACATGCTGGTTGATAGGGGAACTGGCTCGAATTCAATGTCGGTGTGCCAATGCAGTCCGCTCGCCAGTTGTTCTTCTTCATTTTTTCCGCTGCCTGGCAAGTTGGTGACTACGTATACAGCCGGGCTTTCTGCGCCGTCGATACATTTGATGTTACCGGGAAACGCTTTATCGCAGAGCGAACGAGTTTGTTTGTCTTTTGGAAGTAGCTTTAGCTCTTCACCACTTTTTTTGAATTCGACGTAGTTCGCGTAGTTTTTGGGATGGGGTAAGGGTGCGCCAAAGTGATTAGCCAGTCTCTCTAGAAATCCAAGTTCAAAGGTTGGCTGACCCTGTTCTGGAAAGCTAATGATGCTGTAATGATCCAGGAGGTCGATCATTAAAATCGCCTGTTCCGGATTTAAGGGCTTTTTGAGGTCGACGCCATGTATCCTTCGTCCCATTCGCTGATCTTTATCAAGAGCGGTGGAGTAAGCTTTTTCGTCGAACAACTCTTTTAAACGCGCTTCTAAAGTTTCTTTTTGGTTTTTAAGAATAGATGAACTAGTGCCCAATTTAATTTGCCTTTTAGTTTGTTGGCCTTTAAGACGTTCCCATAGTTCCACTTTAGTGTGGAACAGTCAAAAAACGACACAGAGTCGGGTGGTCTGACAGCTCTTCATTTAAGCCGAGAGGTTTGTGCCTAAACTAGCTCTATAGTGAATGCCCATACGTGCCTTTAGAATAGAATCAACGTCGATTTTCAGGCGGTAAAGCTTCGATAAGAAGGTTAGGTAGTCCCTCTCTTTTTCTTAAAGTAAAAGTATCGTAAAGATCTCCTGTCGCCTCGTAAGCCTCGTACCTCAAATTAAGATCATCAACGTGTATGATTTGATAAAGCTGTGTATTTTCGGCAACTCTCTTGGCGTAGCCTCCCTTGGTGATGGGGTACATTTTTGGGCCGCTAACGGAAACAACATAGACAGTGCCAATTTCAGGATCATAGGCCTGCTGATAGCCAGCAGGCACATTAGTTAGTGCTCGAGTATCTATCTTTCCAGTGCGCGCGTAAGTGTGATCGTGACCGCTGAGAACTAAGTCGACTTTGAACTCATCCAGGATTGGCTTCCATAGCTCTCTGAGGTCTTTATTATCGCGATCTGATCCTGGTGAAAAAATTGGATGATGGAAAGTTAATATGGTCCACCGGTTGGGGTTTTCTTTGAGTGCCTTTCGAAGCCAGGGTACCTGCAACTCGGTTTCAGTGTTTGAGTCAAGCGAGATAAAGCGCACACCCTGATAATCGATGAAATAGACTGTCTCTTTGAGATTGTCGCTCGGTACATTCTGAACTGGGAAAGCAAATTGTGGTCGCCAGTGCGTGCTGACGGCTGGCTTTCCAGGTTTGCGCTGCTTGTCGTAGAGAGGGGCCGCATAGAAACTAGTTCCTAACAATTCGTCTTTTTTATGACCGGTTATTTTTTCTACTCCTTCATCGACGGTGATGATGTTCCCTCCGTCGTTGATTTCTAAGTAGGTTTTATTGCCCTTAGGGCCGACGAAAGAAATCTTATAGGTTGTACCGTTCTCTTTTGATACTGGCTTGAACGAGGTCATGTCGACTTCAATGGTCTGCCCATCGCTGGTCGTCCAAAAGCGTTCCGATCGAGAGCCAGCGTCAACACGGCGATATTCATGGTTTCCAGGAGTTGCAATCACTGGGAGAGTTCCATTAACCCAATCCGGTCCTTGGTGCCATTCGCCCCACTCGGAGTCCCAATCGTTGTTGTCTACGAGGTCTCCAGCATGCAGCGTAAATGCGGCCCTAGGAGCATCTCGAAAGGCTTCTCTAAAGACCCTTGACCAGTGCGTCCGCACTTCGTTTTGTGCGTCTCCAAAGTAGATGAAGCTGAAAGGTCGAGCGCGGTCGCTCGCAGTCTTGAAATGATAGTACTCAGTCCAGTTAGCGCCATCTCCTACGCGATAAGTGTAAAGCGTATCGGGTGTCAGTTTCGTAAATGTGGCTGTGTGGTAGTGAGCTTCATTGATATCACTTTTAAAGTAGGAGGTGTTTGCTTCGAAAGTCTCAGTTTCCAACGCTCTCCCGTTTGAGTTGGCTATTGCTAGCTGTGCGATCCCTTTTTTGATAGATACATCAGTGCGCCAGGTAACCGACTGAGTTATTGAGGGGTCTCCCTCCCAAGTTAGGACGATGCGGTCTGGCAGGGGAGTTGGGGCATGCGCGGCTTCTCGCGAATACTCTACAGCCTCCCATTTATCGTGTGCATTCAGCTGTGAGAAAACAAGAAGAGCGATCGCGAATATGATTTTTGATAGATGATTCATAACTATGACTGTGTTTACTTGTTCCGAAATTTTTGTTGCGGTGTTTGGGAGATTAGGTGTTACCGATTATAAGTGGTTTCCTACTCTTGCTTGCAATAGATTACTCGGAAATCGGATCTAGAGAGAGTAGCAGCCTTTCCGAATAATCATGAGGTGATCGATGAACTACGCCCTGATAACCCCTAGCCCAAGCCCCCCCTTTTAAAATTGACCAGTTTCCTGTTTCTAATTTTTGGATCTTTCCTGAATCGTTTAGAGGTGCTTTATCATTTGAAAGATCGGAAAAATCTGACCAATTGACTCCTTTATTAGGGATCCACTC
>PBUF01000135.1 GCA_002727775.1 Gammaproteobacteria bacterium | reverse complement strand
TGGTGATCTCGCACCTAGCGAACAAGCGAATTAAAACATAATCATTAAAAAAATCTCAAACACCTCTACTGAGGACCTGCTGGTTTATAGCACGCTTCCTTCTTTGCTCCTTGGGATCTTCCATAATCGGCCTATATAGCTCTATACGATCTCCATCAGATAATTTATGACTCAACTCGCACAATTCTCCATATATACCAATAGCGAAATCCTTAAATTTAACCCCGGAAAATAAAGGATCTTTTTCTGCAATCGCAAGCGCAGAAGCAACGTCTGCATTTTCTTCCAGACTTAGCGAGACGCTTAACGACTTACCTGGAAGCGCCATAACCACCAAAACGCTAATCCTGCTCACTCTCGATTTCTCTTTCGAAAGCTTTAACAATCTGGTCAATAGATTTTTTTATCAATGGTGAAGCCAGGCTTGCTAGCCCATCAAATTCATAAGTTAGATCCAAAGCTACCTTGCAACCATCATTACCTATCCCAGCAAACGTCCATTTCCCACTCAAATGTCTAAACGGGCCCTCAACAAACTCCATCAGAATACTCTCGTATTTTGTCGGCCAGGTTTTTGTTACGAACGACTCAGAAAAGCCAGCCCAAGCAACGTCGACTTTGACCATTGAATATTCTGCTGTAGATTCAAGAATCTTGACCTTTTCACAACCAGGTAGAAAATCAGGATACCCCTCGACTCGATTAACCACTTCAAAAGCTCTGATCGCATCCACGCTTAGAATTGCCGTTCTATTGATTTTGGGCATCAGTGTTTAAAGTAAACCACCCAATATCTGAAAAATTCCTGGAAACAAAGTGTTTAAGAAAACCAGGGCAACTGCTAAGGGCGCGATAACTCCCGCAAGCAATTTCCAGAAGATCAGCCAACGCCCATCATTCGTATTTAATTGCTCTGAAATTATTGCACCCGGGATTCTCCAAGCCGCAAAAAACGCGATTAAAAGGCCGCCTAACGGAAGCATTATGTTTTGAGAAAGATAATCGACCGCGTCGAAGAAGGTCTTACCCAACACGGTCATCTCTGCCCATAAGTTAAAAGATAAAACCGTTCCAATCCCAAGCATCCAACAAAAAATGCCCAGACTTATAGCAACTCTAGCTCTACTCGCATTGTATTTTTCAACCAAATAGGAGATCGCCGGTTCAGTTAAAGAAATCGCTGACGTGATAGCTGCAAAACTGACTAACAGAAAAAATAGCGTCCCAAAAAGGGAACCAAACGTCATCTGACCAAAAGCCAACGGAACAGTTACAAACATGAGCCCTGGTCCCTGGCCAGGTTCAAGTCCGTTAGCAAAGACAATNGGGAAAATCGCCAAACCTGAAGCAATCGCAACAAAGCTATCCAATAACGCAATGGTAAGAACCGTAGAACCGATGTTCGCGCTACTTGGAACGTATGAACCATAAGCCATCATCGCGCCCATTCCTAAACTCAAAGTAAAAAAAGCCTGGCCTAGTGCGATTAACCAAGTTTCCGTCGNAATAACGTCAAACTTAAAATCGAACATGAAGTCGAAAGCTTGATCGAACCCGCCCGATTGAAATCCATAGATCAATAGAGTCACTAGCAAAACAAACAACAACGGCATAAACCAGCGAACTGCAGTTTCGAGTCCTCTTCCGATCCCACGCGCGACGATCGAAATCGTAAAAATCATAAATAGCGAGTGCCAAAACAAAAGTTCCCAAGGACTACTGAGAAAATCGTTAAATATAGTTTCTGCTCTTTCAGCACTAATGCCAGTGAGCGACCCAGCGCCCGAAATCCAGACGTAGTTGAGGGCCCACCCCGCGATAACAGCATAGTAAGACAGGATTAAAAACCCAGCGATAACGCCAAGCCAACCAACAAGTTTCCAATTCCTCGAGGCGGATGCCTGCTCGGACAATTTCTGCATGGAGGCAATAGGGCTCGCTCGACCAGCACGGCCTATTAAGATCTCCGCCATCATAATCGGAACGCCAACCAGGGCAATACACGCCAGGTAAATCAGAACAAACGCCCCACCGCCGTTCTCGCCAGCTATATAGGGGAACTTCCANATATTNCCCAAGCCCACGGCTGATCCCGCAGCTGCCAAAACAAAAAGCCAGCGATTAGACCACATCTCTCGCTTATTANNCGAANTTTCCTCCATCNTCGCTTCTCCTAACCNCAGGAGCTAATNGTACANTCAACTTAACCTATCAGTAATATCCTCAAAGGACTATCATCGATTCGAAACAACTTGCATCTAGTGAAATGCCTGGCAAACAAACAAAAGGAAAAAAAACATCGCCNTCTTCAATTGCTTCAAACCGAAAGGCGCGTCACGACTACTTCCTCGAGGAAAAATTTGAAGCTGGACTTTCTTTGATGGGTTGGGAAGTCAAAAGTATCCGAAATGGCAACATCCAGATTGGGGAAAGCTACGTCGTACTTCATAAGGGCGAAGCGTTTTTGGAAGGAGCAAACATCTCTCCGCTCTTNAGCGCTTCAACTCATGTAGTNACCGAGCCTCAAAGAAGGAGAAAACTTCTACTNCACNCACGAGANCTGTCCCAAATTTTTTCAGCGACCCANCAAAANGGNTTTACCTGNGTNCCNACAAATATGTACTGGAAAAATAACCGGGTGAAACTGGAAATCGCGNTAGCTAAAGGNAAACAGGCGCANGACAANAGNCAAACCAAGAAAGANCANGACTGGTTNCGCCAAAAAGAAAGNCTNATGAAGCATTCGGCCTATTNAGANANNAGCTGCCTTCGCCAANACACCATTTCTAATGCCGCGACGGCAGCCTCTATNCCNTTGTTAAATTCGTCATCAGCAGAGCGTCTTTCNGCCTGATCAATNTCANANACAGGCAANATTTCNACAATGATCGGTCTGCGAAATTCATGCATTACANCACCTANNCCTCTNATCGATTCTTGACTAATGAGTTCAAAATGCATTGTTTCGCCCTTCACAATGACGCCAAAGCAAATCACTGCGTCAATTTTCTGAGCGATATCCTCAGACAACACATCTCGAGCAGCAAGAGGTATTTCTAAAGACCCAGGCAGAACGTGTTCGTCTATTTCGCTGTAACCGGCGGTTTTAAGCACCTCAGCACAAGTCGAAGAGAGATTATTTACTAAATTGGGGTACCATTTACTCTTTAGAATAACTATGGATCCCGGATCGTGGATCACTGGCAAATTGCTTAAGTTGATAGAAGTTTTCAAGCTACAGAGCGCTCTTTATTCTGGATGGCCCATTACGTGTCCATAAAGCAGTCTCGGAATCGAAATCGATTACTCCAGACTCTTCCAATGAACTGAACTCAGCACGAAGCTGCCATACGCTTATGGGATCATTTTTATCTCTTAGCANATCNGCGACGTCCCCAGGTTTAAACTCGGCTTTACCATTCTCGATGATTTCGTCAATCGCAGCTTCTACAATTTCAGTGCGTCTTTTATCGATACTCACGAATAAATCTCTATACCTATTAGCAAGGAGCAACGGGGGCGAGCTATTTTTACCAGAATAGGCATTGCGATGCCACAGCGGCTCAAAATAAAAAAACCTACTAGAATCATATTTAATTTTCATTTAAGGCTGAGCTAGAGGTACCAGCACCCAAATCATAAAAAGCTCGAGCTTTAACTAGATCGATCTGAACTCCGAGGCCAAATTCGTATAAATACCCCAAACCTAAAAAACCTCCTGCCAAATCATTAGCTGCAGCTTCCAGATAATGTCTTCGAGCNGCCACATAATCTCGCTTTATACCCAAGCCCGCGGCCAGGGAGTGAGCAATATGAACATCCGCTTGGAGACTCCCCATGTCTGAAGCGAGCGTAAAATACTGAAAGGCCAAACCTAGGTCTTTAGCCACTAATTTACCCTCTTTGTATAGAACGCCCAGGCTCAGAGCAGCCTCCGGCGAGCCGGCCTTTAATGCCCGTTCATAAAGCTCTTTAATCCGATCAACGTTCTCCCGGTCCTGATCATACCCCGACTTTCTGTAGTGATTAGCCAGATGCATCATCGCCTCAACGTGACCATCTGCAGCAAGGTCAGATAGTGCAGCGAGACCTTTTTCCTCATTTTGCTCCGTCCCTTTCCCGATTAAGAGCGAATGCGCCAAATAGAACTTCGCATCTTGATGTGAAAAATCGGCGGCTTCACGAAAAAAAGATAAACCCATTTGAACATCTTCATCGTAACCCCTACCGTGATAATAAAGTTGTCCGAGGCAGTACAAAGCATCGGGATTAGATGCATCGAATTCCAGTGCTCTATAGAGCTCCTTCCCAGCTGACACATGGAGGCCTTCTTTCAAAAAGGTATAGCCCTTTACATAATAAAAACGAGATCTCAACTTGCTCGAAATATGAGGCGAATAAATGCTGGGATGAAGATAACGCCGAGCCAAAGTAAGGTCATTGTTTTGGACTAGCATCTCTGCGGTCGATAAATCTTGCAGAGGCTTCCCAACCAACGCGACGGCAGCCGGGGAAATCATTATCCACAGAAGGATAATTTGTACTCCCAAACCCAACCGCCAATTAAAAAACAACACCAGACTAACCACTCGCAAAGAAATGACTCATTCTCAAAGCGTGATATCATCTAGTCAAATCAGGAACAAAAGGAAATGTAGCAATAACCAGGTATCAATAGACAAAAAATTTGGGGGCGACATGGTTTCGACGAGGGTATCGAAACTTGCGGTGCATGCCGAGAGGGTTGTGACTCTCGTAAAACAATCGCAGTAACTTTTATAGTTGCCAACGACGAAAACTACGCACTAGCGGCCTAAAAAACCCGCTTACGTCGATGATCCGTTTCCTGCTAGGAGAAATCGACGGCAAAGCAGCAGGATCGCAGCAAGGACTTGCTCAAGGCCGAACTGTTAGAACTAAACGAGCTCGCTGACTACACCCTGACCGCCGGGTCGTAAGAGGCTAAATCAATAGACGGAATCTAAGCATGTAGAGCCAATAGCAGAGAGCCAGCGGACGCGGGTTCAATTCCCGCCGCCTCCACCAAATCTTTTAATCCTTAAGCAAACTACTCTATAAATTATTGAGAAAACAACAATGTCTCTACTGACCCACGAGAAACTGGAAGAAATTTCGATTATCAAGCTCGATGATGGAAAAGCAAACGCAATGGGACCCAGCATGATCGAAGCTCTCAATAAAGAGCTAGATAGTGCACAAGATAGCTCCCGCGCAGTCTTGATAATCGGCAGGCCAGGCTTGTTATCGGGTGGTTTTGACTTATCTATTATCAAATCTGGAGATACTGCTGCCATCCAAGCGATGGTAAACGCAGGGGCTAAGCTTCTAATGAGAATCTACGGATTCTCAATTCCCGTTGTAATGGCAACCACTGGACACGGCGTCGCGCTCGGTGGCTTTTTATTACTGGCCGCCGATTATCGATTTGGNGTTAAGGGAGATTATAAAATTGGCTTAAACGAAGTTGCTATTGGCATGACGCTCCCGCCCTTCGCCCAAATGCTGGCTAAATCGAGAATCGCTCCTCAATACCTAACCAACACGGTCATTAATGCTCATATTTATGATCCTGAATCTGCTCAACGAGTAGGTTTCTTAGATGAGGTCACTACGGTCGAATCACTATTGCAAACTAGTATCAANAAAACAAAAGAGCTAGCGTTACTTGACCCTNTCGCCTTTAAGAAGACGAAACAAGACTTCCGTCAAGAAGACATATCAAGAATTCTCTCTGGCCTCGACTCTANTTAATTTGGGGTAAAACGACTGTCCATGNAACGATGGCNACGAGAANCATTTTNTTTTGCTGTTGCTGCGGCCACNTGCTTNCTNNANNCGCCNTTCTCTCTGGGCAATGCAAAGATTACCGCTTCAATAAACATCGCTGTCGCTTCAAATTTCATNNCCCCAATGCGAAAGCTTGTNGAGCATTACCAGCGCAATTCGAACACCNTTATAAAACTATCAATCGGCTCTTCTGGAAGCCTTCATGCCCAAATAGCTAATGGGGCACCATTTCAATTGTTCTTTTCTGCCGATCAAGAAAAGCCCAAAGCCCTAATTGAATCAGGCATAGCTGCAAGAGACTCAAAGATTACCTACGCAATCGGCAAGCTAAGACTTTGGACCACTCAGGCCAATGCTGACCCATTAGATATGCTTGTTTCTGGTTCTTTTTCAANAATGGCACTAGCAAATCCTTCGGTCGCGCCATATGGAGAGGCGGCTGACTCCGTATTAAAATCGCTGAGCCTTAGAGAAAAATACATCAATAGACGTGTAATAGGACAGAACATCGCTCAAACCTTTTTGTATGTAGAATCTGGTAATGCCGATTTAGGCTTCATATCCGCGTCACAGGATATAGGGACCTTGGGATCCGTTTGGGACGTCCCAAGCGAACTTTATAAACCAATCAAACAAGACGCCGTGTTAATCAACAATCGGAAGCATCAAAAACAAGCTCAAGAATTCTTAAGGTTCATTGGGTCTGAACAAGCAAAAAGCATCATAGTGGAATCCGGCTACAGCACACTGGATAATCAATAGAGGGGGAATTCAGATGGACTTCTCTAGCTCGGATTTAACTGCGATTGGATTAACTTTGCGTCTAGCCGCAATAGTTACAGTACTGTTAGTGGTCCTAGCGACTCCGCTGGCATGGTGGCTAGCGAGGACCAAGTCTGCTTTAAAAATTCCTATCAGCGTTATAACGACGCTACCCCTTGTTCTTCCTCCTACAGTCTTGGGNTTTTATCTNCTGATTGCCTTTAGTCCTCAAAGCGCTGTTGGNGAGATGCTCAACCTTTTGGGGATCGGGCCGCTNCCCTTCTCATTCACCGGACTGGTGATAGCTTCCATGATTTACTCACTGCCTTTTGTCGTGCAACCAATTCAAAACACGTTTTCAGAGATAAGCACGCAAGCTCTCGATGCAGCCTCAACTCTAGGNGCCGGGCCAATCGATCGATTCTTTTNCNTNGTAATTCCAATGTCTAAGCAAGGATTTTTTGTGGCNGCCGTNTTNGGGTTTGCTCATACCATTGGAGANTTTGGGGTGGTNTTNATGATAGGGGGCAATATTCCNGGCGAAACTCAGGTTGTATCTACTCAGATCTATACNTATGTCGAATCTTTGGANCACNATTCTGCNAANGCTCTATCGGTGCTAATGCTGCTTTTTTCTTTTGTCATANTGCTTCCTCTCTACATCATTCAACACCGAGGTGGCAGGGGGTTGACGCTTTTTAGAGTTCNAAAGTAAATCATGACNCTATCNGCCAAAATCAACCTGACTCGTGAGTCCGCATCTACAAAATTTCATCTGGCATTAGATTTTAATGTCCCCAGTGACGGAATAACCGCGCTATTTGGGCCATCTGGCTCTGGAAAAACCTCTTTATTAAGATGCATTGCCGGACTCGAAGAAAAGGCCATTGCCACCATGAGATTCGAAAACGACCTATGGCAAAGCCACGACTACTTTCTACCTACGCACAAGAGACGCATCGGTTTTGTCTTTCAAAGACAAAACCTCTTCCCTCANTTGTCGAGCAGACAGAATATCGAATTTGCTNAAAAAAGNGTGAANTCCANCNTNGATAACCTCAACGTCNACTCAGTGATCGACANCCTNGAAATTGAGCACCTCCTCAATAAATATCCTGNCCAAATGTCGGGAGGAGAGCAGCAANTAGTAGCTTTGGCACGAACCTTAAAGNGCAACCCAGCNCTTTTNCTAATGGATGANCCNTTATCGTCTCTGGATGNTCCAAGAAAAAATCGNTTGTTAGAAATTATNAAAGATCTCAANANTAAACANGGTCTACCAATNCTNTANGTAACNCANTCNGTNGANGAGGTNCTGAAGATNGCNGATCANTTATTNGTNATNGAANANGGNAAATTGTCNNTTAATAAGCCATTGATGGAGGCCTTTGACGACGANACAATNAATCANNAANTCTGGCCCCACATCGGAGCGGTNATCGANGCNANGCTCACAAGTCAGACTACTGANTACGGTATGCATAAANNTGAGTTNCAAGGTGGAAATCTTTGGATNCCTGNCTCAAACAAANNAATCGGTTTCAAAACAAGGCTGGTGATACTNGCAAGAGACATAAGCATAGCGTTATCAAACCACACAGACACAAGCATATTGAATAGGGTTCAAGCAGTGATCACCAAAATCCAAGAAGATGTGAACCCGGCATTCCTACAAATACACTCAAAGGCTGGCCCAAACAACTTTCGAGCTCTAGTAACTAAGAAGTCCTTTAATACCCTTGAACTAGAAACGGGCCAAAGTATTTGGCTTCAAATTAAATCCGTAGCAATCAGTACGTAAATCCTGGCACCTCTTAAAAACCGTGTTAGATAAAAGATCGATTAATACAAGCCTATCGAATCTCTCGCGTCTGATGTATGTTGCCCAGAATAATTTTAA
>PBUF01000134.1 GCA_002727775.1 Gammaproteobacteria bacterium | reverse complement strand
GGCTTCTTCTATGTACTGGATAGGGAAACCGGAGAATTCTTGTCTGCAGAGGCTTATGTGCCCATCACCTGGGCTACCCATGTCGATTCAGAAACAGGGAGACCAGTGGAAGATCCCCAGGCTCACTACGCCAATGAGAAAAAACGAGTCAAACCGGGTCCTTTAGGAGGTCATAACTGGCACCCTATGACGTTTCATCCAGAGACTGGATTAGTTTACATACCCGCCTTGGACTTGCGTTTTGACTTCGCCCAGGATAATGCCTTTAAACACAGTAAGGAAGATTGGAACACGGGCATCGACTTTCGTGAATCAGCTCCACCCGCAGACCCGGAAGAGATGATCGATAATCTTAAGGAAATAAAGGGCTTCGTTAGCGCGTGGGACCCAAAAACACAAAAGGAGGTATGGAGGGTGCAACACGCTACAGCGTGGAATGGCGGCCTGCTATCCACTTCAGGAAACTTGTTGTTCCAAGGTAGAGCGGACGGGTATTTTGCGGCCTACGCTGCTGATAGTGGGCAGCTACTTTGGGAGTCGCCAACACATGTAGGGATCATGGCAGCTCCAGTTTCGTATTCTATCGACGGAGAACAATACGTCACCGTCGTCGCTGGCTGGGGAGGAGCCTACGGCCTCGCNTCTGGNGCNCCNAGACATAAGGGTAATGTNCTCAGCAANGGCAGAATACTTACTTATAAGNTGGGCGGGGACCTNACCTTACCCGAACCNGAAGTCACCTACCTNGCTATTCCTGCACCNCCAGCCATGGATTACACACCTGAACAGGTNGCAGAGGGCCAAGACNTGTTTCATCAGTATTGTGCCGTTTGTCANGGTCCAGGTGGAGGAACTCAAGGCCCAGTAGCGAGCTTGCTTTACTCAGATCAATCAGTCCACGAGATCTGGGACGCNATAGTNGTCGGAGGCGCCTTCACCCAGAAAGGCATGCCAAATTTCAAACATGCACTAGATAGCAGAAAATCTCAGGCAATAAGGGCGTATGTTATTGAATTAACCAAGGGNACCATTGCCTTCTGCGAATCCGATTACCGGGAACAGTATCCGGAGCTGCTAGACACNGCTTGTGAGTTACCTGTTATTGGNGGGGAATAAAAANGATNGAAATAGGNNGCCGGCGAGAATGCCGGCTTCNTAAAAAAACTAGTTGGATTCAATTTCCACGAGNTAATCGANAACTTCAAGCATCTCATTGTTGCTACCAGCCATTCGTCCGTCCGTTCGATACTTGCCAGANACTACCATCGTAGGAATACCCGTTACTCGATAAGCNGACACTCTCGCCTGCGCTTGNTGGATNTTAGATCTCACTGCAAAAGAATCATAGACCGATAAAAAGTCCTCTTCTGGAACGCCACCGTGGCGCTTAAACACTTCTGCCAACAGGTCCTTACGTCGCATATCTTTACGCTCAATGTGGATAGCGTTAAAAATAGGTGTATGAACCTCATCAACCACATCAAGGATTTCCGCAGCATAATACGCCTTAGCAAATTCTGGCGTAAATACAGCGGGCAATCGCTCGAACTTTACTTTGCTATTCTTCTCTTGCTTCCAAACTTCAACATAGGGATCAAAGTTATAACAATGCACACAACCATAAGAAAAAATCTCCACCACCTCTGTCGCTTTTTGTTCCTGCGACTCAACTGGTATAGGAATCAGTTGGTAGTGCTCTCCCTCAATATAACTCGTTTCAGAGAAGGCTAAGTTCGCTAGGGTTAACAATAGAATATACAAAGCGCCTAGTGTTCTCATAATTCCTCCGACTTCAAAATCGTCAGCTCGATAGTTTTAGCCAGCCCAGCATAGGAAAATCGCCGCGATTAGTGTAATCCGCGAATATAGTCAGCCAGAATAGCGATCTCTGTATCTGTCAGCGTTTCAGCGACGCCCCTCATCATGCCACCAAAGCTTTCATCTGTTTTTCTAACACTCTCTCTGTATTTTGTGAGCTGCGCAATCGTATAGTCAACGGGTTGACCGGCCAAACTTGGGTAACCAGCCTGGCTGTTACCCTTCCCACTAGGCGAATGGCAAGCAGTACATGCAGCCACACCCTTGCGGGCAATTCCTCCACGATATATCGAGGCCGCCTTCTCGAGCTCTTCATCATTGCCCGCAGAAGCTCCTGCCTTAGAGGGAAGATTCGCGTAGTACGCAGACAGATCCCATAAGTCTTGTTCACTTTTTCCAATCAGCTGTCCTGTCATCTCTACAAGAACCCGTTCACCACTTGCAATCATTTTTAATTGATTAAACAAATACTTTTCATTCTGCCCAGCTAGGTTCGGGTAATTAGGAGCAATACCTGACGCTCCGTCCTGGCCGTGACACGCTGCACAGACCATCGCCTGGGCTTCGCCCCGTGATGGATCACCCATAGCGTTAACCACGGACCACACAGAAGGCAAAGCTAAAACAGTAAAAGTTAGCAAAAAACGAAAAACCATAAATTTATATCCAATATCTGTGGTCGACAGGGAACTTCTTCGGCGCGATTATACGCCCCAGATCCAATAAGATCGAACAGAAAACGCAATAAGATTGTTACAATATATCCTTAAATTAAAACTTGATTGCTCACCAATGCCCAAACCTAGCTTCAATTCGAGGATCGAGTCCGAGTTTTTGACGAGCGCTCCCAATTTAAGCAAGTGCCCAGAACCAAAACTCTCTGAAGTAGCGTTCGCAGGAAGATCAAATGCGGGGAAGTCATCGGTCCTTAATCAAATTACTGGTAACAAAAGCTTGGCAAAGGTAAGTAAAACGCCTGGCCGAACCCAGATGCTTAACTTTTTTGAAAGCAAGGCGGGCGGATACCTCGTAGACCTTCCAGGATATGGCTACGCAAAAACTAGTAAATCGGATCAGATCGCTTGGCAAAAATCAGTTAACGAATATCTATCCTTTAGAGAAACCCTAAGGGCTCTGGTCTTGGTCATGGATATTAGGCGCCCCAATCAAGAATATGATCAAGAGTTAATTAACTGGGCAAAGGAGTCTGATTTGACGCTCCACATTTTGCTCAACAAATCGGACAAAATCGGCACGAATAAAAAACTAGACGCGTTACGTAAAACTCAACTCGAGTACAAGCATTGGTCAAATGTATCGATACAAACCTTTTCAGCTTTGAAGGGAGATGGCAGAGGAGAACTCATTAATAAGATCCTTTATTGGTTTGGTGATCCCGTTACAACCTCGAGCTAATGGGCCTGATCCCAGTTGTCACCAATACCTACTTCCACTTCTAAATGCACATCCAACTCAACAGCAGTTTCCATTAGCTCTTTGACCCTCGAAGAGACCGCATCAACGTGCGATGTTTCTACTTCAAAGACCAGCTCATCATGCACTTGCATTATCATCTTGGCATTAATGTCGCAATCATCTAACCATTTCTGAACATTACACATCGCGATTTTGATTACATCCGCTGCCGTACCCTGCATAGGCGCATTGATTGCTGTTCTCTCTGCCGCCTGCCTGCGTTGAGCATGCTTTGCGTCTATTTCGGGCACATAGAGACGCCGGCCAAACACAGTCTCTACGAAACCCTTTTCTTTAGCACCTGATCTACTGTAGGCCATGTATTCGGCTACCCCTGGATATCTATCAAAGTAGACATCAATATAATTTTGAGCAACTGCTCGGCTTACTCCTAACTGACGAGCTAAGCCAAAAGCAGACATCCCGTATATAAGACCAAAATTGATTGCTTTTGCACTGCGGCGCTCTTCGTCGCTCACTGCCTCGGGTGGTGAGCCAAACACCTCAGCCGCAGTTGCTCGATGAACGTCAACACCCTCATGGAACGCACGACACAACTGCTCGTCCTTCGATAGGTGAGCCATTATTCGCAGTTCGATCTGAGAGTAGTCTGCTGCGATGATTTTGCTCCCAGCTTTTGGCACAAATGCTTGCCTAATGCGCCTACCTTCCTCCGACTTGATTGGAATGTTCTGTAAATTCGGATTGGTAGAAGATAACCTACCTGTCGCAGTAACCGCTTGGTGATAAGACGTGTGTATGCGTCCGCTTTTCTCGTTTATCTGTAGGGGCAACTTATCAGCATAAGTGGTTTTGAGTTTAGAGAGACTTCGATATTCAAGAATGGCTGCAGGCAAATCATAGTCACGCGCTAGATCAACTAAAACAGGTTCAGCAGTGCTCGGCTTCCCGCCGGGAGTCTTTTTAAGCACTGGAAGCCCCTGTTTTTCATATAAGATTTCTTGTAATTGTTTCGTGCTATCTAGGTTGAATTCCTCACCAGCAATAGACCAAACCGAATCACGGATCCCGCCAAGCCGTTCTCCTAACTCCTCGCTTTGAGCAAGCAACATATTGGCATCTACCAAAGCACCATTTCTTTCAACTTTCGCTAAAACAGAGACCAGAGGTATTTCGATCTCATCCAACACTTTCTCTAGTGAAGGCGCTTTGGCCATGGAACCAGATAACTCTTGGTGTAACTGCAAAGTGACGTCAGCATCCTCCGCAGCGTATTCGCTAGCGGCTTCAATAGAGACTTCAGAAAACAGTATTTGTTTAGCGCCCTTGCCAGCTACATCTTCAAAATGGATAGTTTCTCTTCCAAGATAATGCCGAGCCATATCATCCATGTTGTGTCTAGTTGCGGTACTGTTTAAAACATAAGATTGGAGCATCGTNTCTATATACGGNGGGGCAACATTGATTCCATAATTAGAAAGAACATTAACGTCGTATTTGAGATTTTGTCCGACTTTGANTCGATCTTTTGATTCCAGAAGTGGCTTAATTTCACGGAGGACCATATCCAGTGGGAGCTGGTTTTTTTTAGCATCACCTTCTAAATGCCCGATGGGTATATAGACCGCTCTTCCAGGCTCTGTACCAAAAGAGATGCCTACTAGTTCAGCCTCCATATAATCCAGACTTGTAGTCTCTGTATCAAAACTAAATACCTCGCTCTTCATCAATTTGCTAACCCACTTTGAGAGCGTCTTTTCATCCAAGACCGTTTCATACTTGGCCTGAACAACCGGTTTAGGGGGGCTGGCATGTATTTGACTATTAGAATCTGGCTGTTCCTCAAGCCAAGATTTAAAGCCTAGCTTCGTGAATATCTGCACCAACTTCGCCGTATCAGGATCTTTAGCCTTCAGCTCAAATAAGCTGTCTTCAAGCTCCACATCACACTTAATTGTGGTCAGTTTTTTGGACAGCGGTAGCTGATTTAGAGAAGCACGGAGATTTTCTCCCACCTTTCCCCCGATCTCTTCCGCGTTTTCCATGACGGCTTCCAGCGTATCGTATTGGTTTAACCACTTTGCTGCAGTCTTGGGGCCCACCTTCGGCACTCCGGGGATATTGTCGACAGCATCGCCCATTAAAGCCAGGTAATCTATTATTTGTCCCGGGGCAACTCCAAACTTATCAACCACCGCCTTTGCATCCATTGTGGTGTCTGTCATCGTATTCACTAATGTGACGTGCTCTGAAACCAGCTGCGCCATATCTTTGTCGCCAGTCGAAATAACTAATGGTTTCGAGGCAACCTCGGCCTGCTTTGCAAGGGTCCCTATAACATCATCCGCCTCTACCCCGCTCTCCATAATCAGCGGCAAACCCATCGCTTTTATAATCTGATGAATCGGATCAATTTGTTCCCTCAAATCCTCGGGCATCGATTCCCGATTTGCTTTGTAATCACTGTAGAGAGCATCTCTGAAAGTTTTACCTGGCGCATCAAACACGACTACCAACAAAGAACCTGGATAGTCCGCTGATAGGCGCCTAATCATACTGATAACCCCCCGAACGGCGCCGGTCGGAGCACCCTCCGATGAGGTCAGATCGGGCATCGCATAGTAAGCTCTAAAAAGGTANGACGAACCGTCTACCAATACGATAGGCTTTGTATCATGATTGTCCTTACCGCTATCTGCCAATATCTAGCCCCAACATGTTTACTAAAACTCTACTACAAACTAGCCTAAATCCTAGAACTCTTTATCGTCTTCCTAGCATATCTTTCCCGAGGATTACGGTGTCCCTTGGCCTTGTGATGTGGCTCACTTTAGGCAGCGGTCTAACCTATGGCTCGGAGTCGATTAGAGGGCCCGACGTGGTGATCGTTGCCGGTGACAATAAGACTGTTCTCGAATTTCGACAAAATGGTCAGCTAAGGATGATCCAGGTGATACCTAAACGGGGTAAGCCCTACTATCTGGTGCCAGAGGACCCCACAAGAAATAATGGCGACCTGACAAAGGCTGAGAAACTTTTACCAAGCTGGGTGATCGCTAGCTTTGAGTAAATCACTATAAATCGAAGATGTTGACCAAGGAGATCGTCTCAGCCCTGTGCTCAAATTATGGGCTCGGCACTATCACTCAAATAGATCTAGCGAGAGGGGGTATAGAGAACCTAAATTACTTCATCGATATCAACAACAATTCAACCCTCAATTTTTATGTGCTTACTGTAATAAAGGCGCCTTCTTACTCGGGCGATTCCTATTTCCAGATGATGGAATTGCTAAAGCAGCTAGAAGTGGCAGTACCCTATCCTCTGAAAGACTTAAAAGGAAATGTCTTCAATTATATTGATACTGGGGAAAAAGCTTTAGTCCAACCTAGATTGCCTGGAAATCATATATCTTCAGTGGAAATCCACCATATCCGTCATTTATCCAAATCAATTGCCGACTTACACCAGATTCCCTACCAGTCACTAAAAAATCTGCCTCTCCACCCTAGAAATCTAGAATGGGCCCTAACCCAATCCAAAAAACTTGAACCTCATTTAACACGCGATCAAAAGGCACTGCTTCGCACTTCGCTCAAAAAAGTAAAAACTCTTGCGGACACATTAGAAACAGCTAACGTTAGCAAAAGTCTCATCCACGCTGACTTATTTAAAGATAACGTGTTGTTTGATAATGAGCATATTAGTGGTCTTCTAGACTTTCACCATGCGTCCATCGGATACTGCATATACGACTTAGCTGTGATCGCCATCGACTGGTGTCGGACCAAGGACGGCGGATTAAANTCTGANTTTCTATACGAATTACTCAAAATCTATAACCTTAAAAAGCCAATAACTTCTGACGANCTATGGCTATTNAAAGATTTTATCGTGTTNGCNGCNTTNNACTTTTGGCTATCGAGGCTNANGGGTCAAATGGAAAACCGCGAACGCTCTAAAAACCCAGATGAGATAAAAGCTATCCTGGAATTATTGATTTAGCTGTTCTTTTTGCCGAGCAGCTCGAATATTTGNGCTATTTGCTCNGCGCTGTGGGGACGCTTTATGTAACCGATNTAACGGGATCGGGGNCCGACTATAACTATATTACTTGTGTGGTCAAACATGTAGCTGCCGTTATCCATCTTTACTTGCTCAAATATCACATCAACCTTTCTTGCAAGCCTTTCTACTCCTTCAGCAGACCAAACCCCAAAGAATCGTTCAGAGAAAGTCTTTACATAGGGACCGAGGTTTTCCGGTTTGTCTCGGGCCGGGTCTATCGTAACCAACAGCCCTTGAAACGCCAAAGCATCTATTTTTCGATCCTCAGCCAACAGAGCTGATTCAGCCTTGGCAAGAATAGACAAGGTCAGCGGACAAAAGTCTGGACATCGCGTAAAACCAAAATAGATAAAACTCCATTTACCGGCAAATTGGTC
>PBUF01000133.1 GCA_002727775.1 Gammaproteobacteria bacterium | reverse complement strand
GTCCCAAGGGTATGGCTGTTCGCCATTTAAAGTGGTACGCGAGCTGGGTTTAGAACGTCGTGAGACAGTTCGGTCCCTATCTGCCGTGGGCGCAGGAGATTTGAGAAGAGTTGCTCCTAGTACGAGAGGACCGGAGTGAACGAACCTCTGGTGTTCGGGTTGTTTCGCCAGAAGCATTGCCCGGTAGCTATGTTCGGACAGGATAACCGCTGAAAGCATCTAAGCGGGAAGCCTCCTTCAAGACTAGATCTCCCTGAGGACTTGATCCTCCTGAAGTGCCGTTGAAGACGACGACGTTGATAGGCTGGATGTGTAAGCGCTGTGAAGCGTTGAGCTAACCAGTACTAATTGCACGTGAGGCTTGACCATATAATCATGTATTCTCCAGAGTGTGAGTCTTTGATTATTGTGGAAATAGCAACTCAACAACTTCAGTACAGAAATAGTTTGTATAACGTAAAATTAGAAAACTTTATTCGCCTTATTGTTAGAACTTTGTTGGTTTGCCTGACTTAATAAAGGCAGATCATCACAAGAATTGCCTGACGACATTAGCGAGTGTGAACCACCTGATTCCATCCCGAACTCAGAAGTGAAACCACTCAGCGCCGATGGTAGTGTGGGGCTTCCCCATGTGAGAGTAGGTCATTGTCAGGCATGTTATTTAAAAACCCTCGATTCCGAAAACGATCGAGGGTTTTTTTTGCCTAAGATTTTTCTCATCGAAGCCAGAACTCAATAGTTGATTATGGAATCTAAAGTCAGTACCAGGGTCTTTTGGTCCCTAAAAGCAATAAACTGCTTCCGCAACCGCTATAAAATAGAATACAGTGTGATTTTGGTTGAACTGGAGACATCTGAGATGACCCGTTTTGTAGCGTTAATCTTTCCCGTCGTTCTTTTTATTCCAGCTGTAACGCAAGCACAGCAAGATGAGACTTACGATTATTGGCAGCACCAAAGAGAAATGGTTCGAAGAGGCCAGCATGCGGTTTTTATGTGTAACGGTTTATTCACGTCAAATCGTAGCCTAGAGCAGCTCTACGAATGGGAGCTAGAGTTTTTTGAGAACCCCATTGGTGATCCAAAGGGTGGGGATTATCGAGTAGACACGGAGAGAAAGGCTGTTGAAATTGGGGCACCAGGCGAAGTGCCAGTGATGCGGGCTGTATTTCGCGAAGGTATTGGGTGTGTCATATTGCCACCAGATCAAGATTTAGATGATATTGAGCGTTTGCCGGAATTAACCCTGCCATACCCACCCGGTGACCCTGCAAATATTCCATGGCCTGATGGCGATTTGATTTCTGATAATTCTATGCCAGCGAACGTTGACGGTAACGCACTTCAGGCAGCCTCAAATTGGGCTTTTGATAGACCATCTGACGAACAACAGACAGTTAGTCTGTTGGTGGTTTACAAAGGTCAAATTATTCATGAGCGTTATGCCGATGGGTTTGACATGACCACACGGACGAGGACTTGGTCGACAGCGAAAAGTATAGCTTCGACATTGATAGGCATGTTGGTGGACGCGGGCCGATTAGATTTGGACGAGCCTTTAGGTTTTGAATGGCTACCAGAGTCACGTTCATCGGAAAACGATCCAAGGAATGATATTACTCTCAGACATGTATTAAATATGAGTAGCGGACTCGAAACCGTTGACAATAGCGGTCTTGAGTATGCGATTGGTTCAGGACTCTCTTATTGGGCTGGTGCAAGTTCAGTTGTTGGTGCAAGGAGTAGAGCTTTAACTCATACACCTGGCACCCATTGGGACTATGAGAATTATGACACGCTTCTTGGTGTCTATGCGATGAAATTGGCATTGGGCGGGGAGAGGGAATATGCTGAGTTCCCCAGGAAGGCACTCTTGGATAAGCTAGGTATGCGAAATACATTAGTGAGCACAGACCGATTTGGTGATTTTGTACTCAGCAGTCAGGTATATACCAATGCTAGAGATTTAGCCCGATTTGGTCTTTTGTACCTTCAAAATGGGGTATGGAATGGGGAGCAGTTAATTTCAGAAGAATGGATTGATTTTGTGAGGACCCCCGCGCCTGCCACGGAGGAAATTGGTAACATGTACGGAGGCCAGTGGTGGCTTGTTCCTGATGATAGGGACGATGTGCCAAGAGAGGCTTACGCTACAAATGGAAACCGCGGACAATACACAATAGTCGTTCCTACTCATGACCTGGTAATAGTCCGTCGTGGATTAGATTATGGNAGNCAAGGCTTTGATCGATGGGGTTTAACTCGAGAGGTCATCAAGGCCATTAACTAAATCGCAGAAAAGAGAGATTGATCGTAAATTGGGACTGGGTTTGATATGAAATTTCTGAGTAAAAAACTGTACAGTTTTAGGTATCTATTGGTGTTGACTTTACTCTTAGTGATCGCACGAAGCTACGCTCAAACTACTGGTACGCCTCCCCTTTCAAGTCCTAGGATTGATAGGGTAGAAAAACCGTATACCGCAGCGGAGGCCGCAATTTTGTCGCCCAGAGAGAGGAACGGAGAAGTGTTGGGGGTGTGGTCCACTTGTGCAAATGCACCGAGGCTGTGTAATGCTTGGTTGGAATTTACCGATTATCTCTTAAGAGAATCTAGCTTGCCGATTCGGGACAGAGAACTTTTGATTCTTCGGATTGGGTATTTGAATCAGGGAGCTTATGAATGGGCTGCCCACCGAGGATTGGCTCTCTCTGTCGGTATAAGCGAAGATGAGTTAAAGGACATAACTATTGGATCCTCTGCTGATAGCTGGAGCGAATGGGACTCCGCTCTACTAAAGGCGGCCGAGGAGCTCCATGAAGCAGCTTTAGTCTCAGAGGAAACTTGGGCGACTTTGTCGAGGCAATACGACAAGCGTCAAATGATGGAAGTAGTTTTTACAGTTGGACAATATAATTTAGTAGCAATGTATCTGAATAGTTTGGGGGTTCAGTTTGAGGAAGACTGGATTGGTTTTCCAATCGAATGAATTCGAATTTATTAGGAATTTTTATTTTACATTTTTATAAGGAGAGAATTTATGCGAGGTACAGATAAAGTTTTTTCATCTCGAATTCTAATAATTCTATTTTCTTTAGGAGTTTATGGTTGTGCTCCAGACTCAAGTGAACCAATGGCTATACCGGAGCCAACAGATTGGGTCACGTTAATCGATGGTACCGAAGGATTAGATAATTTCAATAGAGTCGGCGACGCCAATTGGACAGAAGAATTCTCATCTATAAGAGCTACTGAGGGAAATGGAGCTTCTTGGCTTGTGACAAAAGATAGTTACAGTGACTTTGTCATTCGCGTTGAGTTCTGGGCCAGCGATGATTCAAACAGCGGAATTTATATGCGCTGTCAAAACCCGGAGGTAATAACTGACCGCGACTGTTACGAGGCAAATATTTATGATCAGCGACCTGACCCCTCTTACGGGACTGGTGGGATTGTACACAGAGCGGCTGTTTCAGAGCCAGCGCCAACGGTTGGTGATAAATGGAACGTCTACCGGATAACAGCCTATGGTGATCGCCTAATAGCAGAATTAAACAACGAGATTACCGCTGATGTGTCCGATAGTGAGCTCAGTGAAGGACCGATAGGCCTCCAATGGGCTGCTGGTGAGTTGAGATTTCGAAAAGTAGAAATCGCTAGACTTTAGACTCAGCTTAACAATTAACAAAGGCCTAGTTGTAAACAATATAACTAGGTCTTTTTATTTTTTCGATAAATTGCATTTAGAGTTAAATCATTCTGTCCTGTAATTTGGAGTGAATATGCGGATGGTGCAAGTAGATAGCATGGCTAGGATTCTTTTGTGTCTGGCTGTATTGAGTTCAAAAAGTTTTTCAGAAGAAAATTTGGCGCGTTTGTCATCGTACTCATTTGGAACGTTATCAGATGGGAGGGAAGTCAACGCGTTTGTTTTAAAAAACGCAAGGGGAATGTCTGTTCAGATACTTGATCTGGGCGGGGTGATAGCAAGTATCAAGGTTCCGGATTCGTCAGGAAATTTTGCGGATGTGACTACGGGCTTTGATTACCCGCAGCCTTACTTAGACGGCGCTGGTTACATGGGCGCTATTGTGGGAAGGTACGCAAATCGAATCTCAGGAGGGAAATTCTCGATTGATGGTATTGATTACAGTTTAGCTAAAAACAATGGAGATAATGCAATTCATGGAGGACTCGTTGGTTTTGATAAAAAGATTTGGGATGTGGAATTTTTGGTTGGTTTGCATGACTCAAAACTTAAATTAAGCACATTTAGTCCCGACGGTGAGGAAGGTTATCCTGGGCGTGTTGAGGTAAGTGTTACCTATACATTAAATGATCAAAATCAACTGACTATTGATTACTCGGCAACCTCTGACAAAGCTACGATAATCAATCTAACCAATCATGCTTACTTTAATCTTGATGGACACCAAGCCGGCTCAATTTTGGAACATGAAGTAATGCTGAATGCGAACCATTTTACCCCAATTGATGAGTCTTCAATTCCTACAGGTGTCATTCTTGATGTAGCGGGCACGCCACTAGATTTTAGGCAGAGGAAAGCTATCGGCCTGGATATTGAATCTGAAGATCGTCAGATGACTTTTGGCTCCGGCTACGATCATAACTTTGTCATTAACCATTCAGAACCAGGAAGTGTTTCGCTCGCGGCTGAGGTTTACTCTCCAAATTCTGGTCGGGTCATGAAAGTGTATACAGATCAGCCTGGGNTNCAGTTCTACACGGGTAATTTTCTGAANGGAANNCTAGTTGGCAAAGAAGGCGCGGTTTATGGAAGAAGGTCTGCCTTTTGTCTTGAAACACAGCATTTCCCGGATAGTCCCAATAAACCAATGTTTCCAAGCACAATTTTACAACCAGGAGATCAATTTGCCTCTAGAACTATCTTTGAGTTTCTGACCGAATAGGTGCTTGGCAATATTATAACGATCAGGGCTNNTAGCTTTCAGGTATGGTCTTATTGTGAAAATCATGTTTTGATTAGAGTTTGGGAGAATTGATTCAAATAAACATATTTACAAGAGCCTAGTGGCTTCCTACTTCAACGACAGTGCCTAGCTGTGGTNGATNCGGGACGCGAGACTTTCTGGGTATTTTGGCTTGCTCTTACTAATTAGAAAGAATAACGAGGAAGCATATTATGCAAAAATCTTACAGAGATAGGTTTCTATATCTCTTGGTGGCTTTAACCGCCTCTATTCACTTTTCTTCAGGTTTTGGTCAAGCGGCTGATTCGCTTACTTACACCAAGGACATANTGCCAATTTTTACCTCGACGTGCCTAGATTGCCATGGGCCAGACGAGAATCGACGAATGCTTAACCTGCGGTTTGATACTCAAGATTTTCTNTCAAGCCATATCGTTGCNGGTGACCCAGAAAGTAGTTTGTTATTTCAAAGAATTTCAGAAGATGACATGATTCGTGTCATGCCTCCATCGTCCAGTGGCAGAACCTTAACCCAGCAGCAAATTCAAATTGTTAGAGACTGGATAGAAGGAGGTGCTCCTTGGGGAGAAGACCTTGATGAGACTCAGAGGGCAGACTTAGTTCAAGCGGCTGAACGTCAGGTCGTTTTCACTCGAGAGGTTCGCCCAATTCTCTCTCGAAACTGTTTTCAATGTCATGGGCCGGATGAAGAAAATCGCCAGATGGGATTGCGACTTGATACACCCGAAGGTTTCGCCGGTGATAGAGGCAATTTTGGAGGTCCGGTCGTCATCCCTGGTAATGCCACGGACAGTCTCTTATTTCAGCGTATAACAGCCGAAGCTGAAAATTTCCGNATGCCAAGAGATAGAGAGGCCTTGACGGCAGATGAAGTAGANACAATTAGGTTGTGGATTAATCAAGGAGCTGACTGGGAGAGCCATTGGGCTTTTATCCCGCCGGAAAAACCTACGGTTCCTGAGGTAGAGAATCTANGCTGGGTAAAAAANCCTATAGACCACTTCGTTTTAGCAAAATTGGAAAAAGAGTTACTTGACCCTTCTAAGACAGCGGACAAAGAAATACTGATAAGGAGGGTTACGCTTGATCTGACAGGTATACCTCCTACAATCGAAGAGATTGATGCATATCTTGCCGATGAGTCTCCAAACGCATATGAGAAATTAGTTGATCGCTTACTTCAATCCCCACGATACGGTGAAAGGATGGCAGTAGAGTGGCTTGATGCGGCTCGCTATGCCGATACTAATGGCTATCAAACGGATGGAGAGAGGAGTATGTGGCGTTGGCGTGACTGGGTGATAAATGCTTATAACGAGAATATGCCTTTTGATCAGTTCACTATTGAACAACTTGCCGGAGATATGCTGCCAAATGCGACTTTGGATCAAAAAATTGCTACGGCATTTAATAGGAATCACAGTTTGAATGCTGAAGGTGGGATAGTGCCCGAGGAATTTTTGGTTGAGTATGCTGTGGATCGCGTTGCCACCACATCAACTGTTTGGCTGGGCCTCACAATGGGCTGTGCTAGGTGTCACGATCATAAGTTTGATCCTCTGCAGCAGAAGGAATTTTATGAATTCTCGGCATTTTTCAATAACATCAACGAACGGGGTAAAGGATTTAAGTACGTTAACTCACCACCGTTCATAACTGCCCCAACGGCAAGCCAGCAAGAGAAGTTGGTTGAATTAGATCAGCGATTAAAAGAAGCTAGGCTTGCGTTGGCGGACATGGATGAGGAAATTAACAGCGGTCAGCAAGTGTGGGAAGACTCCCTAGTGGGTTCGAGTGACATCGATGCTGATGTGGATTGGAATTTAAAAGACGGGTTGATAGTGCATCATGCGCTAGATGGGGACATTTCAGGCGTTCACGCGGGAAAGGTCGTTGACGCGACACTTGAAGACGGTCTTCCGCATTTCGTAGATGGCCGCATTGGCACTGCAGCAAGTTTTGATGGACAGCGATACATTGATGCCGGTATGCCGCCCAATCTTGGGTATGAGGACGAATTTACTCTGTCTGCTTGGATATATCCAAATAGGGACAATGGAGTAATTTTCTCGCGTGCCAACGAGGGAGACCAAGGTGAGGTTGGATGGGGCCTTTATATCGAAGATGGAAAAATTCGATTAAATCTCTCTACAAGAGTCCTCGACGATGGTGTCGCCGCTGAGACCACTCAGGCGATCCAGCTTGAGCGATGGCAGCATGTCGCGGCGACATACGATGGCTCAAAGACTCCAGAGGGCATGCGGATCTATGTCGATGGGATAGAGCAAGAGTTGGCGGGTCTCCTAGATTTAGTAGGTAATCGCTTACCACAAAGATATCCCCTCAGGATTGGGGCTAGTGGATCTACTAAACCTAACTTCCAAGGTAGCATCGATGATGTTCGTATTTATGATCGTGTTTTAGAGCCTGAGGAGATTGCTGTGGTTAGCACCGCAGAGACTATTTCCTTAATAGCTAGTTTGGACCCATCGAAAAGAGAAAAAGCTCAGTCTGACAAATTACGTTTGAGCTACTTGAATCAGTATGCCTCNCCGGAGATAAGGGCTGCTTATCAGGAAGTAAAAAGACTCGAGAATGATCGCAAAGATCTCTGGGAGAGTTTTCCAACCGTAATGGTNATGGAGGAGATGAAGGAACGTAGGCCAACTTTCCGACTGAATAGGGGAGTCTACGATAATCCAGCAGAGGAAGTGTTTCCGGGGACTCCGTCCATTCTGCCCCCCATGCCTGATGGTGAGAAGAATAGGTTGACCTTCGCTAATTGGCTAGTATCGCCAGAGAATCCTCTAATGAGTAGGGTAACGGTTAATCGATACTGGCAGATGTACTTTGGAACTGGTNTGGTTAAGACGTCTGATAATTTTGGGTCTCAAGGTGAGTTTCCCTCTCACCCTGAGTTATTAGATTGGTTAGCAACAACGTTTGTTGAATCTAATTGGAATGTGAAAGAGCTACAGCGCTTAATTGTGACAAGCGCTACCTATCGTCAGTCATCGGTCGTATCGCCGGAATTATTAGAGAAGGACCCAGAGAACCGTCTTTTGGCAAGNGCCACCCGCATGCGCTTGCCAGCACAGATGATTCGAGATCAAGCCCTGTCGATCTCTGGTTTACTGGTTGAAAATATCGGGGGGCCTTCGGTTGGTCCATATCAGCCGGATGGGTTGTGGGACGATATTGTTGAGCGTGGCCAAGAGTATCGACTTTCAACCGGCGACGACTTGTACAGGCGCAGTTTGTACACATTTTGGAAGCGAACAAGACCGGCTCCTGCCATGATTACCTTCGATTCCTCAACTCGTGAGACGCACATAGTCACCCCAACTAGGACGAATACACCCCTGCAGGCTTTGAATCTCATGAATGATGTGACCTATGTAGAGGCTGCGCGTGCGCTTGGCGAAAGAGTGATGAAAGAAGGTTTAGCCGAAAAATTATCCGTNGAGCAAAATGTGAATCATATGTATCGACTGGCGGTCTCTCGACAACCCACTGAAGAGGTTCGCTCTATCTTAGTTGGAGCATATGGAGATTACTTATCCGAATATCAGATGGACCGACAAGCTGCGCTTGATTTAGTGAGTGAGGGTGAGTCTTTGAGAGATGAAACGTTGGACATTTCTCAGTTAGCCGCGTATCAGATGGTTGCGAGTTTAATTTTAAATTTGGATGGAACAATAACAAGAGATTAAGTCCATGAACCCTATTGAACAAAGAAAACAGTTACTCACCCGACGAAGCTTTCTCGGTTTGTCTAGCACCTGTTTGGGTGCTGCTGCTCTAAATTCACTCTTAAATGAGAGCGCGATAGGACAAAATTCCGGTGCACCTTTATCAGGGATGCCTCATTTTGCACCCAAGGCAAAGCGAGTAATTTACTTGTTTCAATCCGGAGGACCGTCNCAGCATGAACTTTGGGATTACAAACCAAAGTTGNNGGATATGGTTGGNAACGATTTACCTCCGTCTGTTCGTGGNAACCAGAGGGTTACAGCAATGACGTCAGGTCAGCTTAGCTTTCCCATAGTGCCNTCGCTATATNAGTTTGATCAGCATGGTGAGTCAGGTGCNTGGGTTAGTGANCTTATGCCCCATACGGCAAAAATCGTAGACGATCTAGCCTTTATAAAGTCTATGCATACAGAAGCTATAAACCATGATCCGGGTATCACATTCTTTCAAACTGGCGCACAATTAGCTGGAAGGCCAAGTATCGGAGCATGGTTAGATTATGGTCTTGGCAGCATGAATGAAGATCTACCATCTTTCGTGGCNATGGTATCCATTGGTTCCGGCAACGGAGGTCAGCCGCTTTATGACCGACTGTGGGGAAGTGGGTTTCTACCTACTAANCACCAAGGCGTAAAATTCTTGGCCAGTGGTGACCCTGTACTGTATTTGTCCAATCCTCCAGGGGTTCAGAGTCAGACACGAAGAAGGTTTTTGGATGATTTGGCAAGGCTAAATGAATTAACGGGAAGTGAGTATGGGGATCCAGAGACTAGTACTCGTATCTCCCAGTATGAAATGGCTTACCGCATGCAAACATCAGTGCCAGAACTGAATGACCTTTCAGATGAGTCTCAGGCNACCCTAGATCGATACGGTCCTGACGTTCAGAGACCTGGTTCTTTTGCTCGAAATTGCCTTCTTGCCCGACGACTCGCGGAGAGAGACGTTCGATTTGTCCAATTGTTCCATCGAGGATGGGATCAGCATACTCGTCTGCCGAGCGGGATACGAAATCAAGCACGTGATGTGGATCAGCCGCAAGCAGCCTTGGTCCAAGATTTGAAAGAGCGTGGTTTGTTAGACGACACACTTGTAGTATGGGGGGGAGAATTTGGGCGCAGTGTATACTGTCAGGGAAGGTTTACAGAAGAAGTGTATGGAAGAGACCATCACCCGCGTTGTTTTACAATGTGGATGGCGGGTGGTGGNGTNAAACCAGGNGTAACTATTGGAGAGACNGATGATTTCTCTTACAACATTGTTAAGGATCCGGTTCATGTCCACGACTTACATGCGACTATTTTGCATCTGCTTGGGGTAGATCATACGAAATTGACATTTCATTATCAGGGTAGGGATTTTAGACTGACAGATGTTCATGGGAAAATAATCGANCCAATTTTGGCCTGACACTGTTAAAATTAAAAAGCTGCATAAAGGACGCTTAGAGCGGGAAAAGTTGTANTAAGAGAAAGGCGGTAACGTTGAATCGAATTATTTTGGAAGGCTCAAGNCCACATTTCNTAGGATGTTGGGGTATTGAAAAAATTGGACTTTGCGACGATATAGTTGGTTTTTTTGAGGAAAATCTCGATAAACAGGAACAAGGAAAGTCGGCAGGTGCTGTGGATATCGATGCTAAACAATCAACAGACATCACAGTCCATCCGCGAGATTTGCAGCAACCCGGATACGAATCGGTTAAGGAGTATGTAGACTGTTTGTTTGCTTGTTATAAAGACTATACCGAACAGTTTCCGTTTTTAGGAACCTTAATGCCTAGCACATTAATTGGTTCATTTAATATTCAGAAATATGTGCCCGGCGGACACTTCAAACTTCCACACACAGAGAGAACATCAATTCAAAATAGCTTTCGAGTGCTTGCTTGGATGACTTATCTTAATGATGTTGAAGACGGCGGCACTACTACCTTTGCTCATCAAAACATGGAGGTTGTGCCCCAAAAAGGTAAGACACTTATATGGCCTGCTGAATGGACGCACGCGCATACGGGTAATATTGTGAATTCTGGGAATAAGTATATCGTTACCGGCTGGATGCATTTCCCTCACTAAAGTCATTTTAAATTTACGAACTGTCTGATGAAAAATATTGTAATTCTGGGTGGTGGTACAGCGGGTTGGATGACCGCGAATTTGTTGCAGAAAAAATGGCGACAACGTGGAATTCAAATCAGCGTTGTTGAGTCGCCCGATATAGGAATTATAGGCGTGGGCGAGGGCTCAACGCCCTTGCTAAAGGAATTTTTTGATTCCCTTGAAATCAGTGAATCTGAGTGGATGCCCCAATGTAATGCAACTTATAAGAATGGCATCAGCTTTAATGACTGGTCAACTGTACCTGGTTACGAGTCATATTTTCATCCGTTCCCTTGCAGCCTTGATTTTGCAACTTTTGGATTTCTCTACAAATATACAGAGCTTCGAAGAAAGGGAGCTGATGTTTTGGCGCACCCAAACAGGTTTTCACTCATGGCTGGGTTGACGGAGAGGAAGTTGGCTCCGTTGCCAGCAGAAAATTTTCCTTTCCACTTTCAATATGGTTATCACTTTGATTCGGTTTTAATCGGAAAATTTCTGAGAGAAAAAGCTAAGGAGTCTGGGGTTTCACACATTGAGGCTACGGTCGAAAAAGTAGAACAAGAGTCTGACGGTAGCATTAAATCTCTACTGTTAAATACAGGCCAAATCTTATCTGGCGATTTTTTCGTCGACTGTTCTGGTTTTGCCTCTATTTTGTTGCAGAAAACTTTAAAAGTTCCTTTCGTGAGTTTTGCGGAAAATCTTTTCAACGACTCCGCAGTAGCCATACCAACTGATATCGAGACAGAAATTCCAGCAGAGACTTTATCAACTGCCTTATCTAACGGTTGGGCGTGGAAGATACCTTTGACTAATCGTTTTGGGAACGGTTATGTATTTAGCTCTAAATATTGCTCTCCAGACGAGGCAGAAACCGAGCTGAGATCCCACTTGAATATTTTAGAGAGTGACGCCGAAGCGAGACACTTGAAAATGAAGGTGGGCAGGGTNCAGGAAACTTGGGCAAAAAACTGCGTTGCGGTTGGCCTCTCCCAGGGATTTATTGAGCCCCTCGAAGCGACGGCCCTGCAGTTTGTTTATTCGACAATTGAGCAATTTTCGCAAGCGCTCGAGGAAGGCAATTTTTCCGGGAAGAACAGAGACGAATTTAATGCAAGGATGAACGCAAATTTCGAAGGGGTTCGTGACTACATTGTTTTGCATTACAAGACCAATTCCAGAAGTGATAGTCAGTACTGGATAGACAATCGGGAGAACCAGAAAATTTCGGATAACTTAAGAGCAATGATCGAGTGTTGGTATGCGATTGAGGATACACAAGAGGCACTTACTCGTCTGAATATCGGCAGCTATTATTCGCAGCGATCTTGGACTTGCTTGTTGGCGGGCGTTGGCGTGTTCCCCAAACAAGAAAACTTGGTGATCCCGGATAAGGAAAACGTCGGAATGGCTATGAAGGATTTGAAGTATGTTGATGATTTTATCAAAGGATGTTCTATGAACTTTGAAAGCCACGGCAAACTTCTCTCAAGGCAAGTTTGAGTAAAAAATCATCAGATAAAGGTTGTTTGCTGGATTTAGATATTTTTGATTACTGTAAGACNCGGNCCTTTAATTATTTTTCGATTACCAATTATTAAAATCCTAATTCTCAGGCTAGCTCAAAGTCTTGATTATTGAGTATATTGGTAACACATTCGGGTTGTAANTTCCCATATTTTAGCGATTAAGTTTTATCTAATTTTTAATTCCAGCCCGCGAGAAAAATCTAGCTGTGGGCTAAGTAAATTGGCCAATAACTCATGAGATATATGTCTTGACACACCTTGTGACAAGTGAGAAATTACGCCTAATTTCATGGGTTTCAGGCAATTCCCCGTCTGACTGTGATGTTCCCTCAATGTATTTCGAGTTTTTTTGAGGGGTAGAAAATAAATAAAGGGGAAACCAATTGGGAGATATATATGCACGTCAATGCGAGAACCGGTCATCCCGGTTTTAAGAAAAAACTGCTGAGTACAGCTGTTTCTTTGTCGCTCTTACCTCTATCTGGGGCAGCACTTGCTCAGGATGATGTAGTCGAGGAAGTTATAGTAACAGGCTCATTTATTAGAAGAACAGAAGGCTTTCAGTCTGCATCACCTCTAACGCAGCTTACTATTGAAGATATCGCTGCGCAGGGTACGCCTAACATGGGTGATGTAATTCATAACCTAACGTTCAACCAGGGTTCTTCGATATCATCGAACATTACCCCGGGATCGGGCGCGACTGAAACGTCAATTAACCTGCGCGGACTTGGAGCCGGTGCGACACTCGATTTGGTCGATGGAAAACGAGTTATCGATGGGAACGTAAACGCGATGCTTCCCCAGATAGCAATCCAGCGACTAGACATCGTGGTCGACGGTGCGGCCGCACTTTATGGTTCGGAGGCGGTGGCTGGTGTTGTGAACTTCGTTCCAATTAAGTCCTTTGACGGATTTAAGACTGAAATTTACAACATGCAGACGGACGCTAACGATAAATACATGGAGCAAATGTATAGCTTCTTGTGGGGTGCTGATCTAGGCGGAGTCGACGTAGTGGCGTCGGGTCAGTGGAGAGATAGCAGCAACCTCTTATGGATGGATCGTCCGGGTCTTTACAACGCCGGTTTTAACTTCTCCTCATCAGGAAACCCTGGACAGTACAACGTTCCTCAGCGTGATGAGAACGGTGTTTTGACCGGAGCCACCAAGCGTATTGGCGACATGGGTTGCGGTGATGTAGCAGCTATGGAAGACCCAACGGCTGGAATCAGACAGAATCCGCACGGCAGCAAAGCGTCAAACAACGCTTGCTATATGGACTTCGGTCAGTGGTGGGAGCTTAATCCGAAGGCGCAACAGGGCGTTTTCTATGCTAATGCTGCCTATGAAGCTAGCGATGATTTAAGCTTTAACCTTCAGCTGAACTGGAACAATGTGACATATGACGGGCAGAACTCTGCGGCAAACCCAGGTGGGCGTGTTGACGATTTGCCTACCCTACGTGGTGAACTGCCGGGTAATCCTTTCCGCGCCATGGACGCGAACGGGAACCCATTATTCGCGCAAGACGCAAACGGTGACACGTTACCAGACCGGGATGCNAATGGCGCGGTAATTCTTGATCCAACGGGTATCCCTTTCAATGAAGACGTAACCTTCAGTGGATGGCGACCTTTTGGTAAGTCCCAGACACGTGCGTCAGGTCACAATGGNAACGGAAGCTTCCCTGGATTCTATCGTGAGAGAAGTTATCGAATCGCTTTCGATACAAATTTCACGGTACCTTACCTTGATGGTTGGGAGGGTGTCTTCTCCGCTATGCAATCTGCGGAAGTGAATATAGGTCGTGACAACAACCAGGACTTTAGAGCCATTGAACAGGGACTTAACTGTGATACGTTAGGTCCGATCGATGAGTGCTTTAACCCTTGGGCGGTTAATCCCGACGTACTTCGACCTCACACAAACTCGCAAAAGATTGCTGATGCAATCTTCCCAACACAGTTGTTGCGACGTCGCACGGATTCAAGTTTGGCGGTATATGACCTGATCTTGAACGGTGAGATGCCTGGAGGTTTCGAATTGCCCGGCGGTCCAATAGGAATGGCGGTCGGTGCTCAACGTCGAAACAATGGCTTTGATTACAAGCCTTCCGCTCTTTATCAAAGCGGTAACCTTTATAACGGTCAGCAGGAAGATCCAGCTAACGAGTCCCGAAATGTTGAAGCATGGTTCGTCGAAATGGCGTTCCCTGTGCTAGACAATTTGGAGATCACTGCGGCTACTCGTGATGAGCGTTACTCAACTGGGCAGAGCTCAACAGACCCGAAATTTGGTATCACATGGGCGCCTACCGAGTGGTTGACTCTTCGTGCTACTAAGGGAACAGCGTTTATTGCGCCAAGTCTGAATGACTTGAATGCACCAGAGCGTTGTAACTTGAGTAACCTAGACGATCCGATGTCTACATTCTTTGCCTACGCGCGTCGTTGTCAGGCGGGTAACCCCGATCTTACACCGGAGACTGCGGACACATTGGCCTATGGTTTCACGATTGAGCCAATTGATAACCTAAGGATCGACCTAGATTACAGTCAGACTGAGTTCACGGACCGTATCGTTAGTATTGATCCGCAGCAGTTGTTGGATATCGACTACTACAATTGGTCTCAGGCGACTGGTATTAGTGGCAGAGAGCCAACAGTAGCGGAACTTACTTCTTGGGTGCAGTCAGGAGCTCAAGATCCTCGAATCGTGCGTTCAGCTGCTGACCCAACTCAGATTCTTCGAGTTACGGTAGGTCAGTCTAACGCTGCGGCAAACAACGTTGAAGCGATAGACCTTAAGGTTAGGTACCAGTTTGATCTCGGTGATATCGGCCTTGACGACTGGGGTACTGTGACTGTGCAAGGTGCTGCTACCAAGCTTGATGTTTGGGAGTACCAGAAGTTTGTTACCGACCCAGTATCTTCACCTCTAGGTAAGCGAAATCGTTTCCTTGGTGAGGCACCTCCGCTTCCTGAGTTGAAGGCGAACCTTCAGCTAACTTGGGTGAGGGGTAACCATAGTGCCAATATCATCACTCGTTACATTGATGAGGTAGAGTATGATGGTTACAACTGGGGAAGCTCGTTCTTCGATCAGTTCCCATACTTTACTGGGTTTGATATTAGCGAGAGAGATACGTTGCGTCCTTGGACAGCTACAGATGTCGCTTACAACTTCCGTGGTCTAGAAGTTGCTGGCACTGACGTTGGTCTGACCTTCGGAGCTCGAAACGTATTCGATCGAAGGCCACAACGAGTGAACGACTTTGCTGGAATGGAATCCTTACTATATGATCCGCGAGGTCGGTTGCTCTACGGACGAATTACAATAGATTTCTAAAGATCNATTGTAAAATCGAACGAAGAAAGGGGCTCCTTCGAAAGAAGGGGCCTCTTTTTTTACTCTCTAAGAAATTAAGAGACTTATAGCTTTTTTGAAGGGTATTGGATTATCTTTTTCCCATCAGAGCTAATCATGATAAGCGCAAGGGAGANGTCTTGACAGCAAATCAGTGGGCGACATTTTCGGGTCAACAGCTTGCCTCGGCTTATGCTCTTGAGGCTGACACGCTAGGTGCATTGGCTCAGAGCGCTNCGTTTGGTGATGTTGTTCGGCGATTTGGGAGTTACGAGGACTACTTGAAGCGCCTCAACTCGAAACCGGATAATCGGTCGAGCCTTAACGGAATCATTTCAGATGAGGGGGTCGTGGACGTCGCGNTACCTTCTAAAGAGCTAGTTTTATTATTTTGTCAGGCGCAAATTGCGGCGTGTACTGAATTATTCAAAGGCTGGGAAATTCCAAGTGACCAGCTCAATCGAGAGGGAATGCGCTCACTTATTAATAAATCAACAGAAGCTCTACTAGATGTTCCNAATGTNCCTACGAATATTCCAACGGAGCAACTGAGCAGTGCTCAAAGACAGATTCTAAGTGCCGTCAATGTGCTGCAGAATGCGGACACTGTTCGTGTTATTCAAATCACTCGGTTGCTGGGTATGTTAACAACATCTGCCGAAGACACTCATCAGCTTTCCATCGGTGTGGGTAATGGTTATCGTGATTTGTATGGGATTCATATGGTGCCCAAGGTAACGGTAAATGACCTGCCATCTAAGAGCTTTGTTTTTGATACTCAAGATAAACAGGCCGCTCATACAGTTTTAATTGATAACGATCCAGAGCAAGGAGAGCACTTCAAACAGTTGAACTCACGAGAGAGTGAAACGGTTTTAGCNCTTAATCAAGGGGCTGACGAATCACTTAAGCACTTACGAGGGGCGTTAAATGAATCTCAATTAGCGCCGCGTAACTTNGTGGCGTGTCTAAGAATCGATCATAGAATGATTCCAGAACCGGAGAGATTTTTTGAGCTCTTGGCCGGTGTGATCGCTCCGGAGGCCGACTTGATTATGACGATTGGTGCTGGTCATAATCTTGCTGAATTTGAAGGCCGACTTAATTGTTTTGATAGTCTTTTTAATCTACTAACGGATCTTGGTCATAAACCTGTGCGGATAATCCTACACAAAGGGGGATCGTTAGAGGAAAAAAGAACAACCCCAGCATTTGGACAGTTAGCATATACTAGTTATCAGATTATTTATTGTAGGCTTGAGCGAGATCGTTTGAATGGAATATCCCATCCATGACAGGTATTGAAGATAAAAATCCACCCCGTTCCGATTTGGAAAAACTCTCTGAACTTTATAACTCTGGGGATCTTACCGCCGTTAAAAAATTTTGTGACGTTCTGTTGGCGGCCCACCCACATTCTGCGATTGTCCATAATGTTTTGGGGGTTGCTCTTGAAGGGCAGGGGAAATTGGAAGATTCTCTGGTCGCGTATGAGACTGCTGCCGAAAAGGATCCCAATCACCTTGATTCGTGTCACAACGCTGCAATCCTGTTAGGTCGGCTTGGGCGCTTCGAGGAAGCAAAAGACAAGTACAACATTATCGTAAGCCTAGCTCCAGAAGATGCCGACGCGCACAATAATCTTGGGGTAGTTCTTCAAAATCTAAACGAACACAGTTTAGCGGCTACGCACTTTCAGAAGGCAGTTGTCTTAGAGCCGAGAAATGCCTCAGCTTTTTTTAATTATGCCAATTCGCTAAAGGAACTCGGCGAGAGTGATAAGGCTTTGGAAAATTATGATCATTCCTTAAGAATTAACCCGTCATTCTTTCTGGCACATAATAATCGAGGTAGCCTTCTGGAAATGATGGGCAGGGACGAAGAAGCTCGTAAAAGTTACAGCAGTGCTATTAACCTGAAACCAAACTACTTCACCGCTTACAGCAATAGAGGTGGTGTTGAAAAAAGACTTGGGAATTATCAAGAGGCCGAGAGCGATCTTGGCAAAGCATTGGAGCTTGATCCATGGAAGCCGGAAGATTCCAGCGAAGTCAGTAATTATAAATTCAGACTNCATGTCAGTTTAGGGGATATTCAGATGTATCTCGGCCAGTATGAAAAAGCATTAGATTCATACGAATCAGCGACCGCTATTGAGCCCGAGAATAAGGACTTGCCCGCGTTCAAAGGTAATGCCTTGGCTGGTCTCGGCAAACTAAGTGAGGGCTTAAAACTAAGACAGAAATCGTTTGGTTTTATTCGATTTGACATAGCCGAAGGCGTATCGATTGTTCACGACTAAACAGTCAGTCGATAAATCTGCCATTACTCCTTGAGACTGTACCCCTTAATTTTAGTTAGATGACGCTCAATATTTGAGTTTAACGATTGTTACATAGCGTTATATAAACTATTATATAGCGCTATGAGTATGCAATTAAGAGGTCTTTTAAGCGTTTTTTTTCTCACGTTTGTGTTAAGTGGGGCAAGCGCATTTGGTGCAGTCGCAACTATCGCTGTGGCATCGAACTTTGCTGAGGTAGCGAAGCATCTCGCCAGTGAGTTTGAATCAGATTCAGGGCATAGGCTGACCATGGTAACGGGGGCATCCGGCAGATTCTATGCTCAAATCTTGAATGGAGCTCCATTTGATGTGTTTTTGTCTGCTGATTCTGAAAAACCATCGCAGTTAATCTCATCAGGATACGGTCAACCTGACTCAGCTTTCACCTACGCAACGGGCAGGCTGGTCTTGTGGTCAAGAGATGAATCACTGATCAAAGATGACGCCTCGGTGCTATCCTCTACTGACTCTTACAAAGTCGCTTATGCAAATCCGCGACTTGCCCCCTATGGAAAAGCTGCGCTTGAGGTCATGGAAGCCTTGTCGCTATTTGAATCTCTCAAAAGAAATTTGGTTCAGGGTGAGAATATCTCGCAAGTCTATCAGTTTGTCTTCACTGGAAATGCTGAATTAGGATTTGTAGCACAATCACAAATACCGCATAACGGTGATGTAGGAATAGGTTCCTCATGGGTCATCCCAGCGGCTTTGCACTCTCCTATAAAACAGGATGTGGTCCTGCTGAGCAGGGCGAAGGACAATGTTGCTGCAAGGGAGTTTATGAGTTTTCTCAGTTTGCCGAGCAGTCAGGCAGTTATCCGATCCTACGGTTACGAGTCGGGGGGATCTCCAAGATGATTTTGTCTGGCGAGGACATAACAGCGCTTTTTCTGACAATAAACTTGGCTTTCACTGTGACTGTGATTCTAATTCTTGTTGGCTCACCACTAGCCTGGTGGCTTGCCAGAACCAGATCTTTACTGAAGGCTCCCATCAGCGCAATTGTAGCGCTGCCTCTGGTTTTACCACCGACCGTGCTGGGGTTTTATCTGCTAGTCGCTATGGGGCCAGAGGGGCCAATAGGAAAAATAACGCAACTTCTAGGGATTGGTACATTGGCATTTAGCTACCCCGGATTAGTCTTTGCTTCGGTTTTATATTCACTGCCTTTCGTTGTGCAACCCCTCCAGAACGCATTTGAGTCAATTGGGAGCCGACCATTAGAGGTGGCAGCAACATTGGGAGCTGGCANTATCCAAAGTTTCTTCCTTGTGGCGATACCCATGGCGAAACCTGGGTTTTTTACGGCAGCGATTTTGGGTTTTGCACACACGGTGGGTGAATTTGGTGTTGTACTAATGATTGGTGGAAATATACCGGGGCAAACTCGNGTAGTCTCGGTGCAAATCTATGACCACGTGGAAGCACTGGCCTACGATCAAGCACATCANTTATCTCTATTACTGGTGTTGTTTTCTTTTTCTGTGCTTGTACTTGTTTACNCATTCCAGCGACGATTAAATCGCCCATTNTTTAGTATCAACTGATGANTAACTTGGATGACGAAATATATGTGAAGCTTGAGTACTCAAGNCAAGAGAATCAAAGCAGAAATTTTCGGCTTGACGTTGAGCTTCACTTGCCAGGGAANGGAATTACNGCGGTNTTTGGGGAATCNGGCTCTGGNAAAACNACTCTCTTGCGTTGTATTGCGGGTCTTGAAAAAAGTGCCCTTGGAATCGTCAAAATGAAATCAGAAGTTTGGCAAGAGGGGANTCTGTTTTTACCGACAAATCTAAGGCATGTAGGATTCGTATTTCAAGAGCCAAGTTTGTTTCCTCANCTGACGGTTCAAGGCAATATGCAATTTGGTGTGAAGCGCCGNGGTCAAATAGTTGACGATAACGACTTTGCAGAAATCGTGCGACTCTTGGATCTCGGAGGCCTGCTTAGTGCTTATCCAAGCAAATTGTCTGGAGGTGAGAAGCAACGAGCAGCGATAGCTAGAGCTATATTAACCAAGCCGAAGTTACTGTTGATGGATGAACCTCTCGCGGCTCTAGATATAAATAGAAAGAGAGAGTTTTTACCCTATCTAGAGGCAATACGAGAAAGACTGGAAACTCCGATTATCTATGTAACGCATTCNATGGANGAGGTTGCCNGACTTTCGGATTCTTTAGTTATTATGAGGGAGGGTAAAGCCGTCTCGACAGGCACNCTTAGCGAGNTACTAGGGGANGTTAATTACCCAAGTNTTTTTGGGGATGAAGCNGGTGTTGTAATCGAAGGTGTCGTGATAGAGCGCGATAGCGGCTGGCATCTAATCAGAGCCAAATTTTCTGGTGGTGAATTATGGCTGAAGGATACTGGAGAGGAGCTGGGTAAAAAAATAAGGATTCGAATTTTAGCGAGGGANGTGAGTCTTGCGCTNGAAGACTACGCCGAGACGAGCATCATCAATCGGATAAAAACTAGGGTAGCTCATGTGCAGTCAGACACTGACGCTGCAATGCTGATGGTGACTCTTGTGTGTGGAGACACAAAAATTATTTCGAGAATTTCAAAACGATCTGCGGACTCTCTAAATATAGAAGTTGGGAAAGAGGTTTGGTCACAAATAAAAGGAGTGGCGATTTTACGCTGACTGCTCAGCCCACCATGAGTATCACGCTGGACGCTTTGAANAGNGCATAAGCTTTCTGTTGCTTCTTTAGTCCTAGGGATTTGACACTTTCGTTAGTCAGTATGCATGAGAGGTTTTTTTCCTCTCCCAGATTTAGTTGTATTTCGGTATTAACTTTACCTNGTGTTATTTTCTCTACGGTGCCGGCTAATTTATTGCGTGCACTTGTACTAACGTCCTTGTCAGTGCTGAGTATTATCCAGGAGGACTTTACCAAAGCGACCGCATGTCTCCCCTTTTTTAAGCCCATCTGCTTTGCACTCTGATTAGTNACTGTTGCAACAATTTTTGAAGACTCACCTAACTGTAACTCGACTTCCGTGTTAACAGCTCCTTTAACGATTTTTCTTATTTGCCCCCTGAACTGATTTCTCGCGCTTGTTTGCAAGGTTGTATTCCTTAAAAATTTTGAGAGGTCATCGATTGAATGAAGACTTGTGCCTATTCTAGAGATAAAGGAGTGATGCTCCTCCTGAAGCTCGGAAAACCCTCTTAGTAATTCTTTGCCCAATTCTGTCAATGATGTACCNCCACCACCGGNCCCGCCGGCGGAACGGAGAACGAGCGGCTTATCAGATAGGTTGTTCATCATATTGATCCTATCCCATGCCGTTTTGTAGCTGATCCCAACGCTTTNAGCTGCCTTAGTAATCGAACCGCATTGCTCGATTGCTTGGAGTAGCNGTATCTGCTGAACCGTAAATGATCTATTCCCTTCATCAACAAGAAAAAGATCGCCCTTTAGTTCTCCGAGATGTTTTTTTGNCATGACCGTCCGCGGGCTAAATTCGTCGAAAGATTGTACCTTACTCTGTTTAGATTATTGAATTTTGATAGAAAATTTGACGTCGGAGTTAAGCAGTGGCATAAAAGTTACTATAAATAATTAGCCGAGAGATAAATAATGAAAATAATAATAAGGGCTATGGTTGGCATATCNGCGGTATCGGTTTTGCTCTATTTTGGTCTCACATCAGCTCAGCAACGAGCGACATTCACTCCAGAGCAATTGGAGATACTTCGTATAAGGCAAGTACCTGGCAAGGAGGGGCTTTACCTAATGCCCGGCTTCGACGGGAGTATGTCTGGGGGAAACATCGCGATCCTCGTCACAGAAGAGGGGGTCCTCATTGTGGATAACAAGTATTCTTACAGCTATGACGATATTACTAGGCAGATATCTACCGTAACGTCACAACCTATCCGTTACGTGCTTAACACCCATCACCATTTTGATCACGCCGGGAGCAATGCGTCGTTTATGCCGAGTGCCCAGGTAATAGGCCATGAGAATGTGCGAGTGAACATGTTGCGAAACTTTGGCCCAAGTGCATCTCCAGAAGGTGCGCCCAAAATTACCTATAGCGATCAGACCAGCGTTCATCTTGGTGGAGTTGAGGTTCAGGCATACCATTTAGGATGTGGTCATACCAATGGCGATTCGGTAATTCTCTTTCCTTCCCAACGGACGGTTCACACAGGAGACCTTTTCATCTGGGGCGACCGAATGGATGGTTCTACCATGGCACCGTTTATCGACTATTACAATGGTGGTTGCGCGAGCGATTGGGTGACTACTTTAGATCGTTTGCTTGAACTCGATTTTGATACCGTAATTCCTGGACATGGTCCATTGCTACGAAAAGCAGAGGTAAGGATTTTTCGGGATAAGTTTGAGCAACTTGTTTCACGCGTGCGCAGATTGATAGCAGATGGCGTTGACCGAGATGAGATTGCAGCTCAACTAAACATCTCAGATCTCAATTGGCCGCTAGCCCCAGATCGGGTGCAAGCAATCTATGACGAATTTTCTCGTAATTAAGCAAAAGTAGGACGAGAGTAATGCCTCCAATTAAGCGACGAACATTTTTGAAAGGAACCGGTGCGGCTGCAGCTGTCGCGACGCTTCCATCAGTGTTACAGAATAATCCAAGCGCACAGAGCAAACCCAATGTGGTGTTTATACTTGCGGATGATATGGGTTATGGTGATGTCAGTTATTTGAATGAAAACTCTAAAATTGCAACCCCCAATATCGATCGAATTGGTCAAGAGGGGAGATTCTTTACTGATGCACATTCTCCTTCTGCTCTATGCACACCAACTCGATATGGAATTTTGACAGGTAGGTATTGTTGGCGGACCCGAATTACAAGAAGTGTCTGCTGGGGCTACAGTAAACACCTGATAGAGCCTCAACGCATGACTGTGGCGTCACTTTTAAAGAGCCAAGGTTATAACACAGCTTGCATAGGGAAGTGGCACCTCGGTATGGATATGCAAACACGGGTTGGTGGAGTTATTCAGGATGCCCATGCCATTGTCGATACTCGAGCCTATAAAGCCGATATTGACTGGAGCGCTCCTATATTAAATGGGCCAACATCGGTTGGTTTTGACCATTTTTATGGAATTTCAGCGTCTCTTGATATGTATCCCTATATTTGGATTGAGGATGACCGATTCGTGGGGGAGTGCTCGACCACACAAGATCTCTTGTTCATTACCCGAGATTACAAACCAGAGCGCTACTCAGATAACACAGGACCCGCTCATGAAGACTTTGTGGCGGAAGAAGTAATGCCCACCATAACCCAAAAGACTGTCGATTGGATCTCCCAGCAAGACAAGACGACCCCATTTTTTATGTGCATGTCATTGACAGCTCCGCACATACCGATTGTCCCATCTCTCGCCTATAGGGGTCTCAGTGAACTTGGGCCTTATGGAGATTTCTGTATTGAGGTAGACGACTCGGTTGGAAGAGTGTTGGATGCGTTGGAAGCAAGCGGCTTATCCGACGATACTTTGGTGATTTTTACCGCTGATAACGGTTGTGCGCCTTATATCGGTGTTGAGGAAATGAATGAAAAGGGTCATTTCCCCAGTTATGTCTATAGAGGATACAAGTCCGACATTTTTGAAGGTGGGCACCGAATACCTTTCCTAGCGCGTTGGCCTAATCAAATCGAAGCCGGCAGTAGTTCTAACGAAACTATCTGTTTAACTGACCTGTTAAAAACTTGTGCTGCCATGAATGGTGTGGACGTGCCAAGCTCGGCCGGGGAAGACAGCTACAATATTCTGCCCGCACTTGTTGGAAGTAGCTCATCCACGCCGATTCGAGAGGCAACAATTTCTACTGCTGGCAACGGAGCGTTCTCGGTTCGTCAGGGTAGATGGAAGTTAGAGCTAACTGGAAGCACGGGTGGTTATGGCAATATTTCGCAAGAGGAGGTTGCTGCACAAGGGTTGCCTCCAGTGCAGTTATATGATTTGGAAAATGATATTGGTGAAACCAATAACTTATATGCTGAATACCCAGACGTAATCAGCCGATTGACTTCGCTCTTGGAGTCATACAGAGAAAGCGGTCGAAGTACTCGACTGTAGAAATTTATTTGATAACTATTGAATGAGTCTTTAGGGGAATATTTACGCTTATGAAAAATCTATTTACTAACGGGTCACGTTTCAGACAGATCTTGTTAATCTCGGCTATCATTATTTCCCTTTATTTAAGCATCAATATCCCAGAATCTTATGCTGAGCCTCAAACAAAGCCGTTAGCAATAAATCTAGACGAGATCGAGTGGGGACCCCCAGGTGGTGGTAACGGCTCGCCCTTGGGATTAAGAACTTCTCGACAGGGGGTTGATCCGACAACAGGTGGGCCGACCTACTACGCAATGTTTCCAGCAGGCACACATTTTGATTTGCACTGGCACACGTATGATGAGCATGTTGTGGTTGTTAAAGGAGAGTTGACGATTGAACTTGGGGATGAAGTTCATGAATTGACTACAGGGAGTTACATAGTAATTCCTGGAAGGCTTAACCACTCCTGGGATATACCACAGGGCGGAACCGAGGCAGTAATCTTGGTTAGACGAACAGGGCCCGCTGATTTTCACTACGTGAATAAGTGAATCTTATCTGGGCTATGAAGCCTCAAGGCAATTACAATTTGTTGCAAATAATCAATGGTTTACGATACTTTTGATGTAAGGTGCACCGAATTGCGGTAGACTTCGTAAACAGGTGCTTTTATGCTTCTATGTTTGCAAAATTCGAACATTATTTCGGGGTTTCGAGTGATGATGACCACTATCAAAGCTATAACAAAATATACCGTTGGGGTGTCCCTCAGCGTATTAATGACAAGTTATGCCCAAAGTCAGTCGGGTAGTTTAAGTAATGAGTATCCAGAGTTGGCAAGCCTGTATAACGCTTTCGATGTGACTCAGGCTGGGATTTATGATGCTATCGAGGGTATAGGCTCAGATCCGGCTTCTGAAGATGGAAGGATGGAATTAAAAATGCATCTCGACATGATGGCTGACATGGACCATGGTGGTCATGGTGGTCATGGTGGTGGCATGATGATGGATATGGATGGACACTTCGGACAACTAGAGACTGATGCAAGGATAGCGCTTGGAGAGTTAGTCCGTGGAAATCATTCTTTGGAGCAGGCTGAGAGTGCTTTCGAAAATTCGTCAGCCCTGACTGAAAGGGCTGCTAAGGTTCTCGCTCACGGCCGTTCTTTTGAGCGCANCATTTGGAATATTTTTTCAAATGATTCAACAACTATTTACCAAAAACAGATGGCGATTGAGGAAGCCGTTCAGGAATATCAAAATAGTGAACCAACAGCTGCAGTGTCTCTCTCGCCAAAGACCGCAGATCTTTATCTTGGTCACATTTATGCCGATGCGTTTCGAATGGGTTTTCCGAAGCTGAGTGGGCTTTTGTATGCCAATCAGTGGCTGCAACTCGCTTCACTTGAGGCCATTATAATTGGACAAGTTGATCCACAGTTCGGAGGACGAGTACCTCTGACCATGGAGAGATACTGGAATAAAGTTGGGTCTGATACGGGAATGACCATGTTTCCAGCTCCAACTGAAATGCCCAGTGCACCGGCGATTTCTCCTCAACTATATAGCCAGGCCCCGCAGGCGGCGATAATAATAGATAATTTGAATATGCTAGAGTCAGCTCTTGCGGATGTTGTTGCCTACCCTAATCTGCAGGACCGTGAAACAGTCATTGATCAAGTGGTGGCACAATATACATCAGACGATATGCATTTGGCTGAAACAATGGAGTATTTGTTGAATGCCTTACGTGGCGGAATTTTTAACCAGGGTGGCCCAGCCATAGGGGACCTGTCGCGCTCGGAGAGAAATCGTTCCAGAGATGCCATGAANATGAATCACACTATGATCATGTCTGCNCCAAATTAAGAGNGNGTTTTTNATCAGAGAAGGCCTANTGCTGATCTTCAGCAATAGGCCTTTTGTTTAATATGAACTCTTAAACTACCGGACTACTAGATTACTTTGTCTTGCATTAGTTTGACCGCGTGATCGCAGGCCCTTGCGGTGAAAGCCATGTATGAAATTGATGGATTTTGGCAGGCTGCGGAGGTCATGAAAGCTCCATCGGTTACAAAAAGGTTAGGGACATCATGTGTCTGACACCACTTGTTTAAAACCGAGTCAGAAGGATCATTGCCCATTCTTGCTGAGCCCATTTCATGGATTCTATTGCCGGGGACAGTCAAATTGACCGGATTTGAATTTATATTCGTACAACCGGCTGCTTCCAACATCGCGACTGCGTCCTTTCTGGCTTCCTCAAGCATTACATGCTCATTTTCTCCATAGCTGACATTAAACAATGCAATTGGATTACCCCATTTGTCTGTTTTGTTCGGGTGCAAGGTTACTCGATTATTTGGATTGGGGAGCTGTTCCCCAAATGCACCTATGGATATCCTCCAAGGTCCTGGTGACCGATGAGCCTCCTTGAACTTCCTACCTATACCGGCTATTTGACCACCCGCGTTTCCAATAGGTGATGCACTACCCTGATANCCAAAACCCCTGGTATAGGGTTTACCTTTTTCAGTAATGTTTGCGTATCTTGGTATATAGATTCCGCCAGGGCGACGGCCAAAAACTTTCTGATTCTCAAAGCCATTGATTAGGCCATTTGCTCCAGCGCCACTGATATGGTCCATTAAATTGCGGCCAACTTGATCAGAGGTATTAGCCAACCCATTAGGAAAGGCCTCAGATTTAGACTGAAGTAGAATCATCGCCGAGGCAATTGCGGAGGCATTNAGAAATACTAACTTAGAAGAGTAAAANCGACGNTCATTTGTCTGTGCGTCAATGACTCGGACGCCTGTCACTCTCTTTGCGTCCTCATCGTACTCCAGAGTTTGCACGATTGCATTGTGAACAATGGTCATGTTGCCTGTCCGCTCTGCTGCAGGTAGGGTAGCGTGTAGCGAAGAAAAATAGGCCTTGAATGCGCACCCGAAGTGACAGCGGTTCCTAGCTTGACAATTAGATCTTCCAAGATCGCGTTGTTCATCTGTTGCTTCTGTCAAGTGTGCGACCCGAGCCTGAATGACATTTCTACCGGGGAACGTTGACTCCACACTGGATTTGAAAAACTTCTCGGCGTCGGTAAGCTCAAAGCCGGGTTGATACACCCCGTCTGGCAATTGTTCTAAGCCATCGCGATTTCCTGCTACACCAACAAATTTTTCAACATAATCGTACCAAGGTTTGATTTCGTCGTAGCGCACAGGCCAGTCAATCGCTACGCCCTCGTCTTTATTTGCGGTAAAGTCTTGAGGTCCCATTCGATATGACTGTCGGCTCCACATTATTGATCGACCGGCGGTATGATAGCCCCTCAGCCAATCGTATTCCGTTCCCTCAACAGTTTCATAGGGATGCTCGTCATCTTTCACCCAAAAGTGCTTATTAGACTCTTTCACGGCATAGGCCACACCAGGGTACTGCTTGAAATAGTGTTTCTCGATTTCCTCTTGAGAAATTCGGTCTAAGTTTTTTTGCTCCCAAGGAGGCAGCTGGTCGACATAGTCGCGTTCCGGCTTTATCTCGGGTCCCCTCTCCAATACAAGGACTTTAAGACCGCGCTCACACAGCTCCTTTGCGCTCCAACCTCCGCTCATACCAGAGCCTACTACTATTGCATCAAAATCAGTCAAATCGCTTTCTCCCAAAAACTTTTTAAAACGGTTGTTTCTATATTTCTACCCGGGGATTCCAACTACCAGGAACGGCTACCCACTTTTGCTCAAGCAAGGCGCCGTCTTCGGAGGCAAAATATGCCTGAGTGATTAAGCCTTTCAGCGACCTGTACTCTCTGAAATCAGTGGGGCGACCGTCAAACGCTTTCGTGTCTAGTTGCGCTAGTCGACTAGTCGCACTGTCCTCGTCAATTGTTAGGTAATCTGAACCGAGTTGTGCTTTTATTTTTTTTAAGCTGTTGTGATGTTCACGCTGTGTTTCACTATTGGCCCACTCGGCCATAAGGCCATCGAGAAACCCGGGGACATTGACATCAATGGCGCCTGGAGTTTCGGTCCGAGGTATAATTAAGTCACATATCTTCGAAACCCACGCATTTTCTTCATCACTATAAAATCTATTCATTCCGTTGGTTGAAATATTTACTTGCGCTATCCCACCACAGGAATTAAGTAAAGAGCTACCCCCGATCGATACGATTAAGCCCTTTAGAATTTGACGACGCGTTTTCATAAGTAGTCTCTTTACAAATTGCTATTTTTGACAAGCATAAAAAATAATTTTCAAAATTAATAGGTTGAAGTCCAAAACTCACACATAAAAAAGGCCGACCGTTTTTTGCAGTCGACCTTCTATGAATTACCAGGCTTTAGCTATCCGACTAATCGCGATTGCTAACTCCCAGCAAAGAACGGACTAGTCCTGCCCTGCGAGAGAGCGTGACTCTTTTTCCTTTCTTTCTGCAACGAGCTTTTGGTAACCCTCATCATCGAGGTGAGTAATTGCCAACCAAGCGTGAGTCATTTCATCTCCAGTTCGACTTCCTCCAACAACCCACTGGTCTGGATCTGGGTTATTGGGGTTATCAGCAGTGTTGTCATACCATTGCTTGAGCACTAAAACTGCACCAGCTGGAATTAGTGGTGCCACATCTGGGTCATAAATATGACTATGGTGCCAGGTCGCACTCCAATTTGAAATCTGACTTATTTGCTCTGTCCGGCCAGTTTCAGGATAAAATATCTCAAGTGATGCTGCATTCATTCTGAGGTGTCCGTGCGGTTGAAAGCTATCCAAACGAACTGGGTGGTCAAAAGAATGAAAGCCTTGTGTCATTTGATAACCGTTGGGAGGAATAACAAGGTCGTCTTGCTCTTCAATCCTATAGAGAGCTAGATCTTGCTTGAAGATATTTTCACTGTTTTCGTAGCCTTCCTCATGAAACCAAAGGCCAATTTCGACAACATTATCTTCAATCATTTCCCCTTGAGCTGTAGCACCTACGCCGCCAGGGTACATATGAATGCTCCATGCGATTTGGGCACCGGCAGGTAATGTTCGACAAACTCCCTCTGGAACCATTTCGCCCCATTTACCCATAGCGTATTCAGTCAGCATACCTTGTCGATCAAGCTCGCCTTCCTCATTCTCTAGCAGGACAGAGGAGTTAGCGTGATGGACGACTGCCGCGGCATCCCCGCGAGGCTTAACTTGAACAGCCTTTATGCAGCGGTCGGAGGTAATGCCTGGATCAACAATTTCATTGCTCCAAAGGTCGTTGCCACTGGCTGGGATGTCATAAGAATTCGATGGCACTATTAAGTCTGGCTGACCTAATTGCGCCGCAAAGTTCCACTCATTTGGGTCTCTAAGCTGATAGGGAGGCGGTGAGGAATCTGGGTCACCAAGGGGCGCTCCTTGCTCTACCCAGGCTACAATCTGGTCAATCTCACTTTGCTCCAAGCGCCAGTCACCAATTAGGTGCTGAATACCAATACCTTGGTCGTACGCATAGGGAGGCATTTCTCTGTTGGCGACTTTGTAAGAAATTAGAGGTGCCCAGGGTCTGACTTGATCATAGGTTTCGAACTGCATCGGTCCAATACCACCGTCTTGGTGGCAGACCACACAGTTCTCATTAATTATCTGCCCGATCTGACCGTTGTAGGTCAAGGCGTGCTCCTCGCTTTGAGCATATAAATTTGCTTGAAAACCGCAAGCTATGGTCGCTGCAATCCAAACACGTGCACTAGCTTTCCAGTTGCTCTTCATCTGTTTCTCCTTCAACCCAAGGTTCTATAATAATCTTATAAGTATTAATGAATCTGAATAATCAGAGTTTACCTTTTTTGTTCTTCATGAAAAAGGGATATCTTCTTAGAAATTAACTCCTCAGGCATACCTAGGGCATTGGTGGTCTGTCGAAAAAGCGTGCGTTTAAGCTTTAATGAAAGACAGCGTGAGATTCAAAAAAAAAGCCGGATGAATTAAATCATCCGGCTCTTATTACTGCTAACTGTCTACAATCTCATGCAGCAGCTTAGAGTTTCTAGTCCTGTCCGGCTAGAGACCGTTGTTCCGCCTCCTTTCGCTCGGCTACTAGCTTGTCGTAACCCTCATCATCCAGGTGAGTGACAGCTATCCAGGC
>PBUF01000132.1 GCA_002727775.1 Gammaproteobacteria bacterium | reverse complement strand
ATATTTGGTTTTCTAAAGTTTTCTACTAGCTGCAAAGCAAGAGGAGGTTTTAGAGCGAACGAATGACCTGAATTACTACTTTTCCATTCTAGCCATAGTTCTCGTTTCTTCTCTATCGAGTCTGATTCTACAAAGGCTTTCGCGAAAGCAATCAGCTCTCTGTCTGAATTCGGTCGTAGATTAAAAGTCCCTTCGGTAGAAGCTAGTAGATGATTCCACAATCGGTTTGTCATTGTGGAAGTTAAAGATAATTGCTCGGACTCAGAGGAATGGATGTAATCAAAGAGAGCTTCTGCGGCACATTGATGATTGAAGATTTTAGCGCAGGTGTGCGCGATTGACTGATAATCATCTTTGTTGTGCTTTTCGATTTTCTTTAGAGTAGAAACTGCGAGATCAAACATTTTCTGACTTAATAGTAAGTCTGAGAAAATCCTAAAAACCTGATCGTGATTTTTTTCGCTGGAGTCTAATACAGTTACCAGTTCAATTATGGTTTCATAGTCTTGTTCGTCCAGGGCGGCCCTGAATTTCTTAATACTTTCAAGTTGTTCTGTGTCATTTACTTGGGAGTAATTTGCGCTATTGTCTTTGTTCGAAAATATTTGCCCCTTTTTTATCGTGTCCGGCGTGTATTGCGCTTGGCAGGCCATTAAGATAATAGGGAGAACGGGGAATAAAATTAGGTAGCGCAATATGTCAGTGCTCTATGTTGTTGCCACTCCGATTGGCAATTTATCAGATATCAGTCAGCGAGCATCAGATACCTTAAGTATGGTCGACCTGATAGCTGCGGAAGATACTCGGCGTACGAGTATTTTATTGAAGCATTTGGGCATTGAGAAGAAAGAAATCATTAGTTTTCATAAATTTAATGAGACAGAAAAGACTCCTCATTTGTTAGCGAGACTTAGAGGTGGTGAAACTGTGGCCGTTGTTTCTGACGCAGGAACGCCTTTGATCAGCGATCCTGGGTTTTCTATAGTTCGGGAAGCTTGGTTGCAGCAAATAAAGATAAGTCCTATACCTGGTCCGAGTAGCGTAATTGCTGCTCTGAGCATATGTCCGTTAAATATTGATCGTTGGAATTTCTTTGGATTTTTGCCTTCGAAGGTAGCTGAGGCGGAATCGCTCCTTGATATGTATTTGCAAAGACCAGACGCTATCGTTTTTTTTGATTCACCTCATAGAATATTATCTACACTCGAAATCTTGGAAAAGCTCAGTTGTCGGCAATTGATGGTGGTTAGGGAATTAACGAAAGTTTTCGAGTCGATGTATGTGGGTAACGTTTCGGATGTCAGAAGCCAAATCGAGTGCAATTTAAAAGGGGAATTTATCGTTATTTTGGAAAGTAACGAAAATGTCATGCCCAACATTGAAGAAGAAAAATTACTGAGAGTTCTCTTAGATTACCACGAACTATCTACAGCTTCTAAAATAGTCGCGAAAGTGCTTGGATTAAATAAGCGAGACGTATACAGCAGGGGTGTCAAATTAAAGCGCTGAAGTGAATAAACGAGAGTTCGTCGATTTGTATTTAGCTGTATTTAGACATAACCTCTCAGTTGAGTTGGCTGGGCAGTCGCCGGTAGCTTTTAGCATCGGAGGAAAGTCCGGGCTCCGCAGGACAAAGTGCCAGATAACATCTGGGGGATGTGAGTTCACGGAAAGTGCAACAGAAAAAATACCGCCTCTTTCTTTTGAATTGGGGTAAGGGTGAAATGGTGTGGTAAGAGCGCACCGCATTGTTGGTAACAATAATGGCAAGGTAAACCCCACTTGGAGCAAGGCCAAATAGGAATCATATGATGTGGTCCGCATCTGATTCGGGTAGGCTGCTAGAGGTTGTTGGTGACAACAATCCCAGATGAATGACTGTCCTCGACAGAACCCGGCTTACAGGCCAACTCTTTTGGATGACGAACTTTTTTAGTGTTTTGATAGTGTCTTGGGAATCACGTTACCATTTAAAAGTGTCATTTAATGGGATTTTTTGGGAAAATGTGGNTGCATGTCCCAAAATACTGAAAAGTTGAGCTAATTTGTTCCGCGGAATATCACAGGCTTCCATCGACACNAAAGGGAGGCTCAGTTTGCCCCATCGGTTTAGAGAAGCGCTCAGCCTCAGCACCCCAATTCTAGTCATTAGCATAGATATTAGCGATCGGTGTTTGCTTGTATACCCGTTATATGAGTGGGAGCTGGTTCAAAAAAAATTAGAGGCTCTCTCTAACGTCAGTCGCAAAAATCGAATATTGCAGAGGCTCTTAATTGGGCATGCAATTGACGTGGAAATGGATAAAGCCGGGAGAATTTTATTNCCCAATATTCATCGAAAGTATGCCCTTCTGCAGAACAAGGCTACGATACTAGGACAAGGAAACAAGCTAGAAGTATGGGCGGACGATCAGTGGCAAGAGCAAATGACTTCCTGGCTGGACGAGAAAGAAAAATTGCTTGGCTATGGTGAAGATGCAGGTCATGGGATATCTATCTAAAGTGTCGNCGAAGGAATATATACATGTTCCTGTATTGTTGACCGAAGTAGTAAATANTCTTGTCACCTCAAAAAAAGGTGTTTATGTAGATGCAACATATGGTCGCGGCGGACATAGTAGNCAGATCCTCGGACAATTATCAGCTGAGGCCTGTGTTGTAGCTATTGATCGTGATACCAGCGCGATAGATTCCGCAAAGNTGTTTGCGANCAAAGATCCGAGGTTNATGCCNTTTCATTCTCTATATTCTGAATTGGAAATAGTTCTAGAGCGTCTGGGAATCTCGAGTGTAGAAGGGATATTGATGGATCTGGGAGTCTCCTCTCCTCAGTTGGATGATCCTGAGAGAGGATTTAGCTTTCAAACTGAAGGTCCGCTGGATATGCGAATGGACCAAACNATCAACTTGACAGCACATAGTTGGCTCAATANNGCCTCANAAGATGAGATNGAAAGTATTCTNAAAGAGTTAGGAGATGAGAAACGAGGTCGACAGATAGCAAGAGAGATAGTGCGACGAAGACCTTTAAGTACAACCGTAGAATTGAGCAATGTAATTGTTGAAGTTAAAGGATCGAAATCCCTGTCCAATCGAAGACACCCTGCGACAAAGACTTTTCAAGCTTTGAGGATGGTGGTGAATTCGGAACTAGAGGAGTTGTCGAAAGGATTAAAAAAGGCTTTTGAATGCTTGTCAGTTGGNGGGCGTTTGGTCGTTGTTAGTTTTCACTCTCATGAAGATCGCATAGTGAAGTCCTTTTTCAGGGAGTTATGCGGGAAGGGACTTAGTTTGCCGCGCAAAATGCCTGTGCAAGAAGAGCTAGTAGTTCCAAAAGCTAAATTGATTGGCGGTCCCATAAGACCCGGCCAAAAAGAAATTAATCAAAACCCTCGAGCTAGAAGTGCAGTCATGAGAGTAGTCGAAAAAATCCGTAGTATAGAATCCTGATGCAACTCCGAAGAGTTTACTTAGGATTAACGAGTTTTCTGCTTTTGATGGTCTTCGTTAGTGCGTTGTTTCTGGTTGATGGGACCAATGCAGTCCGAAAAGCAAATCANTCTATAGGCNTNTTGCATAAAGCATATGATGATGAATTAGAGAACTATAGCCGCCTAAGGTTGGAGCTGGGCGCATTGACCAGTCTTTCGAGAATNGAGCGTATTGCAGTTGAAGAGCTGAATATGACTTTCCCAGACNAAATATACGGATTGGTCGATTGAAGGNTCAAACCTTTATCGTTGGAGATATAACGTGGCGGCGTTATTTTATTTATAGCATTTTTTTGTTTATTGGAATTATGTTTTGGGGAAGAATCGTATATCTGGGGGTAGCAGAAANAGATTTTTTACAAAGTAAAGGGAAGACCTCTGAAAAGTTAGAAGTGATTCATGCTGTTCGTGGTTCGATCATAGATAGAAATGGCGAGGTCTTGGCGGTTAGCACACCGGGATACTCGATATCTATTAATCCAAGCNNGACGCATTTTTCGGAANAAGAGTTAAAGACNATTTCCGGCNTGTTGCAGCTGGATATAGATCGTTTGCGTTTGGCCATTCAATCTAATANGAATAAAAAATTTCTCTTTATAAAACGCAAGGTTGCTAGAGAAATCGGAGATTTTCTACGAACTTTCAGNATAGANGGACTTAACTATGAGGAAGAGTATCATCGATATTATCCTGCTGCGGAAACTTCAGCTCATGTAATAGGCAGAACCAACATCGATGGTGTGGGTTCTGAGGGAATAGAGCTCACTCANGATGGTCTTTTGCGAGGACGAGATGGAGAAAAGCTTGTATTGCGAGATCGNAAAGGTGGCCTGATTAGAAATNTNGATTACAAATCTCCGCCANATTTTGGNAAAGANGTNAGNTTAACTATTGATCTGAACCTTCAGTTTATCGCCTATAAGGAGCTTAANTCAGCGGTNGAAAGTCANAGAGCNAGGTCGGGGTCCTTGGTTATGTTGGATGCAAGATCTGGTGACATATTNGCTATGCTAAATCAGCCGTCCTATAACCCGAATGAATCNGTACCAAATATGGAGGTTTTAAGAAATCGTGCTGTAACTGACGCCTANGAGCCNGGATCAACGATAAAACCCTTCGCGATATTAGCGGCCTTGGAGACGGGTGATTTTCGACCTGACTCTATTATTGACACTTCGCCAGGAAGTTATCTCATTAGCGGTCATAAAATTAAGGATCCCATTAATTATGGAGCACTATCGCTTTCAGAGATAATTCAGTTCTCCAGTAATGTGGGAATATCCAAAATTGCTCTTGACCTACCTAATCGCGCCATCTATGAAGTCCTGCGTAGATCTGGTTTTGGAGAGCAGGTGGGCATAGGTCTACCGGGCGAGACAATGGGCTCTTTGAGAGCAAAAGACCTGGAGATACCTATCGAAAGGGCTGCGTTGGCTTATGGCTATGGTTTGACTGTTACCCCTTTGCAACTGGCAAATGCGTATTTGAAGATTGCCTCCCTTGGCGAAAATAGACGCGTCAGCATTATTAGGAGCGAACTGAAGTCTGAGTTCGATCGAATTCATGGTGAAGCTCTCACCATGGAGGTAATAAAGATGATGGAAACGGTCACTGAGATTGAGGGGACCGGCAAAGCTGCTGCCGTGAAGGGTTATCGGGTAGCAGGCAAAACTGGAACAGCTCAGAGATTCATCAATGGCCGGTTTGATCCCGATAGTCACAATGTTTGGTTTGTTGGTATCGTACCCGCGTACGAACCGAGATTGGTAATGGTGGTGGTCGTGAATGACCCTAAAGCTGGTGCGAGTGGCGGTGGAACAGTCGCTGCACCTATTTTTGCTCAAGTAGCTCGTCATAGTTTGCGGGTATTAGGTGTTGAGCCTGAGAGAACAATGCCTTTAGTGTCGTCTAGAATCAAAAACCGGGCGCTGCATCGGGGATGAATTTACGAGACTTGTTATCTACTCAATCTGTTCCGAATATAGAATTTTCAGGAATTTCGGAAATGTCTAGAGATGTGCAAGCTGGAGATCTATTTCTGGCGGTGGGCGATTCAGTAGGTCAAAAGGCGCACATAACTGAGGCTAAANGGCGTGGTGCNNCTTGCNTATTAACAGANAAATCAATTCCTTTTGGAANTGATTTTTCAGGNGTTCCAGTTATATCTATGGGTGATCTNGCAACGAGGCGGGGAATGTTAGCTTCTAGATTTTATTCGAATCCAAGNGGTGATTTGGAATGTGTCGGTATAACTGGCACTAATGGCAAGACATCGATAGCTTACTGGATTGCCGATCTAAGTTCGAGGATCGGTGTTAAAACAGGCTATTCTGGTACTTTGGGGTGGGGCACTTTGGNAAAATTGCAGCCCGCGAGTCTTACNACACCGAATGCAGTCGATATTCAGAAAAGGTTGTTTCACTTGTTGAGGGAGGGATGTTCTCGAANTGCGATTGAAGTCAGTTCACACTCTCTCGATCANGGTAGAGTAAGCGATGTCCATTTTGANATCGGAGTTTTTTCNAATTTGACAAGGGACCATTTAGATTATCACAAATCTATGAAAGCTTATGCTGANTGCAAGGCNAAGCTCTTTAAGGANTTTGACCTGAAAAAGGCTGTTGTTTGTGTTGATGATCCATTTGGGAAATCTATTGCGGATTATCTTGGTAATAGAGTTTTGACTTATGGGTTGAAAGGAGATGTGTCATGGGTAGCTACGCCCTCTCCTTATGGTTATACAGTTAGCTGGAATACCCCATGGGGTGATTTCGAAAACGAATTTCCATTCTTTTGTGATTTTTCGATTTCGAACCTGGGCGCGGTTATAGGGGTGATACTCTCTGCAGGAGGTTCTGTTAAACAACTAGCAAGGGAGCTAAATTATTTAAAGCAAATTCCAGGTAGAATGGAAACCATCAGTGACANGAACCAATCCTGTCCTTGCGTNATAGTGGACTTTGCTCATACGCCNGAGGCAGTNAGGTTGGTACTTATGAGTATNCGNGCCCGAGTNAGTGGTCGGTTGATTTGCGTGATAGGATGTGGCGGTGATAGGGATAAAGGCAAACGCGAAGAAATGGGTAAGATTGTTTCTGAACTGTCTGACTTTGTTTGGCTAACATCGGATAACCCAAGAAGTGAAGACCCGATGAAGATTATTCGACAGATCGCTTCAGGAATTACCACAGGTAACTACTCCGTTTCTCTTGATAGAAAGGACGCAATTAGAGAAGCGATAACAAGCTCTCAAGATCAAGACATTGTAATGCTGTTGGGCAAAGGNGATGAGTCTACTCAGGAAGTGAATGGTGTTTTCTTGCCTTTTAGCGATAGAGATATCGCCNAAGAANTAGTAGGGGGGTTGATCTGATGCTTTTGTGGCTGACAGATTATTTATCGGATTTTGTTAGAGCATTTTCGGTNTTTCAGTACTTAACTCTCCGTTCGATGGTGAGCGCAATGACCGCGCTGCTTTTGTCTCTGATTATTGGGCCTATATATATAGAAAAATTGTCTCGTCAACAGATCGGTCAAAGGGTGCGTTTGGATGGTCCCGAATCGCATCTTGCCAAAGATGGGACACCTACTATGGGAGGCGGTCTAATCATAGTAGTGATTACAATAGCAACTTTATTTTGGGGGGATTTGAGTAATCGATACATATGGTTAGTCTTGTCCGTCACATGTGCCTTTGGCTTGATTGGCTGGTTGGATGATTATCTAAAGATTCTTAGACAAAACAGTGATGGTCTTTCGGCGAGATGGAAAATATTTTGGCAAACAATTGTTGCNTTGTCCGCGTCATCTTATCTATATACGACTGCCGATATGGCCATTCAAACCGATTTAATAGTACCGTTTTTTAAGGAAGTAGCTTTGCCTTTGGGCATTGGGTTTATTGTCTTTAGCTCTCTAATGTTGGTAGGTATGAGCAATGCGGTAAACCTGACGGACGGCTTAGATGGACTAGCTATNTTNCCAACAGTCATGGTCGGTGGAGGCTTNGGTTTAATCGCCTATTTGGTNGGGAACAGNGAATATNCAACTTATNTGCAAATTCCNTATATCCCTGGAACAGGGGAGCTTAGCGTNTTTTGTGGTGCCTTGATTGGCGCCGGCCTNGGATTTTTGTGGTTCAATACTTACCCAGCTCAAGTGTTTATGGGGGATGTCGGATCTTTGGCGCTTGGNGCTGCATTAGCAATTGTTGCGATTGTAACGAGGCATGAAATCGTTTTGCTGATAATGGGAGGATTATTTGTTCTCGAAACTGCGAGCGTCATTGTTCAGGTTATATCNTACCGCGTCANAGGAAGACGTGTTTTTCGCATGGCTCCTATCCATCATCACTTTGAACTTAAAGGCTGGGCTGAACCTAAGGTAATAGTTAGGTTCTGGATCATTACTGTGGTTTTGGTGACCATTGGCATCTCCAGTTTGAAATTACGCTAAATTGGAAATAGCGCGAAATTCTGTTGTTGGAGTTCTTGGTTATGGCGTAACTGGTCAATCGGTCCTTCGATATTTGGCTAATTTTGACTGTTCTTTAGTGCTTTTCGATACTAGAAAGCCTCCTAAAGATTTCTTGAAAATTCCTGGTGTTCAATATAACTGGCAAATTGAGAGTTGGAGTAGATCGGATATTGATCTTCTCTTTGTGAGCCCTGGTGTAAGACTGGATTTGCCGATTTTGCAGCAAGCAAGAGACTATGGCATCGAAATAGTGAGTGACCTTGATTTATTTTTTTCCGAAGTTGATAAGCCTGTATTTGGTATCACTGGCACAAATGGCAAAAGCACTGTAACGACTATGCTTGGTCATGTTTTCGCGAGAAATGGGTTGAATTTTAAATATGGAGGAAACCTAGGGGTTCCTGCTCTCGATCTAATCAGTTCAGACGTGGATGTTTACATCCTTGAGTTGTCGAGTTTTCAACTGGAAAGAGCCGCTTCTCAAACATATGAGGCTGCAACCATACTTAACATTACTGAAGATCATCTGGACCATCATCTGAATATGGATGCGTATATTCGCAGTAAACACAAGATTTTCTCTAAAGCAAAGGTCAGTATTTTCAATCGGGACGACAAAAATACNTTTCCCACCCACCAAAGAACAATGGCCAGTTTTGGGTCTCGAATTTCNTCCAATGAAAATGGCTGGGCAATCGAGCAGCAAGGTAGTAAAAAGTGGGTTACGCGAGCTGGCCGTAAGATGGCTGTATTAGAAGGTTTAGGTTTAAATTCCCATCACGCAGAATTGAATGTTCTTTGCGTAATCGCTTTAGCTTTTAACTTTGTTGATCCTGAGAGTGTAGTTGAATCTTTACAATCATTTAAAGGGCTCGATCATCGATATAAGAGAGTTGCGATATATAAAGGGATAGAATTTATTAACGATTCAAAAGCCACTAATTTGGGCGCAGTAAAATCAGCGTTAGAGAATTACACCGATGAAACTGTGGTGTTGATAGCTGGTGGCGAGGGCAAGGGAAGTAGGTTTGAAGAGTTTTCCGAGATTATCGATGGCAAACTTAAGACTCTTATCGTAATGGGTCGAGATGGAGGGCGTCTCGCCGTTATATCGGAGCGTCTGAATATAGCCACGTTTCAAGTTAGTTCGATAGAAGAAGCTGTAGAGAAANGTTTTGAAATTGCNAACGAAGGGGACACTGTTTTGCTCTCTCCCGCTTGTGCTAGTCTGGATATGTTTAAGAATTTTGAAGAACGTGGACAGCGCTTTGAGTTAGCTGTTCGTCAGCTCATTAACAGGAGTAGNGAGATTGGCTAACGTGCGCGTTGCNAGAAGCAGCGTTAGTGAAGTTTCTCTTGTCTTGTTTATTGTTTTGGTTCTGGTGGGTTTTGGAATCATTATGGTCTTCTCGTCTACTATGGCCTCGGAAACGGATTACCTTACGAGGCACTTGGTTTTTGTTGCGGNGGGTTTAGGTCTGCTGGGATTGATGTCGATTACTCCTCTTCGACTGCTAAAGGATAATTTCCGCTGGGCGTTGGTTTTAGCTTTTTTATTGGCAATTATTACCTTTTTCTATGGCGTAGAGATCAATGGCGCGAAGAGGTGGATCAGGGTTGGTGGAGCGACCTTTCAAATTTCTGAATGGGCAAAAGTATTTCTCTTGATTTATTTGTGTGGATATTTGTCTAAGTATTATGAAAATCTTATGGCTCATCAAAGTCTGTTTTTGATACCTATTTTTTTTATTGCTTCATTCTGCTGTTTACTTGTAGTTCAACCTGATCTGGGCACTGCTGTGCTGATAATGCTTACATGTTTTATGTTATTTTTTTTGGTTGGGGTGAGACTAAGATACTTTCTGGTTCTCTTCTTTACTTTTTCCTTGTTACTTTTCTTTTTGATTATTTCGAAGCCTGAACGAGTTGAGAGAGTTACGGCGTTTTCGAATCCGTGGGTTGACCAGTGGGACTCGGGTTGGCAGTTAAGTCAGGCGTTAATCGCTTTTGGGCGAGGAGAATGGTTTGGCATGGGTTTGGGCGGCAGTATCCAAAAACTTTTTTATCTTCCTGAGGCTCACAATGACTTTATACTTGCTGTGATTGCTGAAGAAACTGGAATTTTGGGATGTTCGTTGCTTTTGCTAGCTTTTACTATTTTGATAAGCAGGATTTTCAGTATAGGAAAGCGCTGCTTACAAAATAGACGTGATTTTTCTGGTTTGGCCTGCTACTTCATAGGTATTTTGTTTTCAACGCAGGTATTGATCAACGTAGGCGTTAGTACTGGGGCCTTGCCGACCAAGGGCTTGACCTTGCCTCTCATTAGTTACGGCGGGAACAGTATGGTGGTTTCTCTTTTTATGCTTGGAATCGTTCTTAGATCGTTAAAGGAAATGGAAATTCATGACGGTAATTGAGCAGTATAGCGTTCCTGGAATGAAACGTATTAAGTCCATTCATTTTGTGGGTATTGGTGGCTCAGGTATGTGTGGGATAGCGGAAGTTCTCATTAATCAGGGTTATGAGGTAAGCGGCTCAGACCTTAAAGAAGGTGAAGCTACATTAAGATTAAGGTCTTTGGGAGCTTCAGTCAGTAATAGACATGATCCAAAGTTGGTTGAAAGTGCAGATCTTGTAGTTGTGTCTAGCGCCATTTCTAAAGACAATGCCGAAGTTAGAGCCGCTCGAAAGAGAAGGATACCAGTAATTCAGCGTGCTGAGATGCTGGGGGAATTAATGCGGTACAGGCATGGAATAGCCATTGCTGGCACACATGGTAAAACCACAACAACTAGCATGATTGCCGAAATATTGTCCTTAGCAAACCTTTCGCCGACTTTTGTGATTGGCGGAGTGTTAAACAGCGCTGGATCTGGTGCGGTNTTAGGGAGCGGGCAGCATATTGTCGTGGAAGCGGACGAAAGTGATCAATCTTTTTTGAAACTCAAACCATTGTCTTCGGTAATTACCAATATCGATAGAGATCATATGGGTACCTATGGTNATGATTTTGATCGATTGAAGAAAAGNTTTATAGATTTTGGCAATAATCTACCTTTCTATGGCAGTGTCGCATTATGTATTGACGATCCCAATGTTCTTGAAATTATGCCATTCATTTCTAGGAGAGCACTTACCTATGGCTTTGATTCGAGAGCGGAATTTAGAGCCGGAGAGGTCAAGATAGATGCCAAAGGCTGTTGGGTTTTTCGTGTCGATAGAGGTAAATCTTTGGACTCTCTCGAAATTACTTTGCCTGTGCCCGGCTTCCATAATGTCAGAAATGCGCTTGCTGCAATAGCTATCGCAACCGATGAAGGAGTTTCCGATCAAACCATTGTCCAAGCACTAGCTAGCTTTTCTGGAGTGGGTCGTCGTTTCGAAGTTTCCTCAGAAATAATCNTGGGAGGGAAAAGTTTGACCTTGGTTGACGATTATGGCCATCANCCGACCGAGGTGGNAGCTGTAATCGANACAGCAAGGAAGATGTGGCCTGGAAAGAGAATAGCAATGGTTTATCAACCGCATCGATTTAGTAGAACTCGTGACCTTTTTGANGAATTTGTGGATGTTTTGTCAAAGGTAGACGAACTGGTTCTTNTAGATGTCTATGACGCAGGAGAATCGGCNATAGACGGGGCCTCCAGCAAAGATTTGTCGGTTTCTTTGAGGAACANCAATGGAAGTTGCCCNTTGGTATTTTCACGTTGTGAAGAGGTGATAAGCAGATTGCAGCAACATAGTCAGTCTGCGGACGTTCTGATAGTGCAGGGAGCCGGCAATGTTAGCAGTATTTCGAAGGCGCTAAGAGAATCGAATGCGTAGTTATTTAACTGTTTTGTTAGTTTCCAGTTTGGTTTTTGCTCTGGGTTATGGTTTCCTGNATTTGTTCAATAGACCAGTTGAAATGATCGCTATAAAAGGCGATTTGTCTCCAGATGAACGTGTTTTGTTGAAGAATAGATTTGAATCAGAATTCCAAGGTAGGATTTTGGACTTTGACCTTTTCAAGATAGTCAATAGCATCAAAGATCAGGTTCAGTGGATCCATTCGATTAATATTGATCGAGATTGGCCGGCAACCCTAGTTCTTAATGTCGAAAAAATCGCTCCTATCGCAAAGTGGAGCCAGGGCCACTATATAAGTTGGCAAGGACAGGTTATTCGGCTTGAAAGCGATCGTATAGGCTTGCCGGAATTCAAAGTCGTCTTAAGCTCTCCGACAAAAAGCATGGAGGTGTTTAGAGATTTAACTGGTAAGCTAAAGCCTCATAAATTAAGCATCTTGGAGATATCTGAGAGTGCGTTGGGCGAGTGGGCGGTCAAATTATCTAACGGCTTAAATATTCAGCTTGGCCACGATAATTTGGATAAAAGGCTTAATAAATCGCTAAGCGTTTATAATAACCTTGATCTTGCTAGCCAAGCCCATTTGGAATTCATTGACGCCAGATATATAGGAGGTGTGGCTTTGAGAAAAACGCACATTGGGAATTCTGGTTACAGTTTGTCGCTCTCAAATATTGATTAGCCTATAGGGTTGTAAGTTATGTCATCGGATATGGAAAAACGCCACATAGTCGGATTAGACATCGGAACCAATAAGGTTGCGGCAATAGTTGGTGAGGTTTCGGAAAGAGGCGAGCTTGAGATAATAGGAATCGGAACCCATTTGTCCAAGGGCTTGAAGAAAGGGGTAGTAATTGACATCGAATCTACCGTGTATTCGATCCAAAAGGCTATCGAGGAAGCTGAGTTAATGGCTGGATGTGAAATCACCTCGGTATATGCTGGAATCGCAGGCTCTCATATTAGTAGTTTAAATTCTCACGGTATAGTTGCTATCAAGGATCGAGAAGTTTTTCATCAAGATATAGAGCGCGTAATCGATGCAGCACAGGCTATGGCGATCCCTGCCGACCAGAAAGTACTGCATGTCTTACCTCAAGAGTATTTAGTAGATGATCAGGAAGGGATCAAAGAACCACTAGGTATGTCTGGAGTGCGATTGGAAGCCAAGGTACACATGGTGACTGGTGCAGTTAACGCTGCGCAAAATATAGAAAAATGTGTTGAAAGGTGTGGTTTAACGGTAAATGAAGTTATTTTGGAGCAACTAGCTTCTAGTTACTCTGTTTTGACTAATGATGAGCGCGATCTAGGTGTGTGTTTAATTGACATCGGCGGAGGCACGACTGATATCGCAGTTTTCACAGGCGGCGCAATTCGACATACAGCTGTAATTCCGATTGCTGGAGACCAGGTCACAAATGATATAGCAATGGCGCTTAGGACTCCGACACAGAGCGCTGAAGAGTTAAAAATAAAGTATGCTTGCGCTTTAACTCAATTAGCAAAACCTGAAGAAACAATTAAGATTCCTGGCGCCGGAGATAAATTGCCTAGAGACCTCAGTCGGCAGGCGCTTGCAGAGGTGGTGGAGCCTAGGTACGAGGAGCTATTTGCTTTAGTGCAAGCTGAGTTAAGAAAAAGTGGCTATGAAGAATTAGTTGCTTCAGGTATTGTATTAACTGGAGGCGCGTCAAAAATTGAAGGGGCGATCGAGCTAGCTGAAGAAATATTTCACATGCCGGTCAGTATTGGGATGCCAAAGCATTTGGCAGGGTTGAAGGACATCGTGCGAAATCCGGTGTACGCCACAGGGGTGGGGTTATTGCACTACGGATTTGAACTAGAAAAGGAGAATCATTTCTTCCAGAGTTCTAACAAGAATGGTTGGACGAATAGGATCTCTGATTGGTTTAAAAACAACTTCTAGCAGGAGAAGGCGATGTTTGAGTTAGTTGATAGTGCACCACAAAGCGCTGTGATCAAGGTAATTGGTGTTGGCGGTGGTGGCGGTAATGCTGTGCAGCACATGCTTGCAAGAAAAGTCGAAGGTGTGGAATTTATAGCTGCTAACACGGATGCGCAAGCGCTAAAAAATTTGGATGCCAAGACAACTTTACAGATCGGTAGCACCGTGACTAAAGGTCTTGGTGCGGGGACTAACCCGGAAGTAGGCAGACAAGCTGCAGTGGAAGATCGGGATCGCATATCCGAAGTTTTATCTGGAGCTGATATGGCCTTTATCACTGCCGGTATGGGCGGTGGCACTGGAACGGGTGCCGCACCTGTGGTTGCAGCTTTGGCGAAAGAGATGGGTATCCTAACTGTAGCGGTTGTTACCAGGCCTTTTGGTTTTGAAAAGCGAATGAATATCGCGGATGAAGGCATCCTTGAGCTCAGTCAGAATGTTGATTCTCTGATAACAATTCCCAACGAAAAACTATTAGAGGTGTTGGGTGATCAGACCTCAATGCTTGATGCTTTTGCGGCTGCTAACGATGTACTATTGGGCGCGGTCCAAGGTATTGCGGATTTGATAATTAGACCAGGACTAATAAATGTGGATTTTGCAGATGTAAGAACGGTGATGTCTGAAATGGGGATGGCCATGATGGGAACTGGATACGCCGAAGGGGAAGATCGAGCATATCGAGCTGCAGAAGCGGCTATAAAGTCACCGCTTTTAGAAGAGGTGGATCTCAATGGNGCGAGAGGTATTTTAGTAAACGTCACTGCGGGACCTAGTCTGAATATCGGTGAATTCAGTCAGGTAGGNGATTTGGTGCAGGATTTTGCATCGGATTCAGCAACAATGGTTATCGGTACGGTAATTGATCCTGGAATGAACGAGGAAGTAAAAGTAACCGTAGTTGCTACAGGTTTAGGAGACGCTAATGCACCTAGTATGGTTGTTGATAACAGCACCAGGCAATCCTTTTCGAATGGACCTATAGATTATGAACAATTAGATCGCCCCAGCTATACCCGCTCAAATCAGGATTTAAAAGCCCCTAGTGACGAGTCTGTACAAAGAAATGAAGCTGATTATCTAGATGTCCCTGCTTTTTTGAGGCGCCAAGCCGATTAAATAGAAATCTCTTGTTGTTCCGCTAGTTAACAAATGTACTTATTAACTAGTTTTAGGGTGATGAGTTGACTATGAGGCGAAGATGCTAGGATTGGATTGGAAAGCGAAGTTAAATTTTTCGACCAACTTTGATTTTTATATCCTCGATTTCACTAAAGCTTTTGAGGGATCGCAATTTTTGTAAAAGACTGGGAGTTAAAAACCTTAATTGCGTCGCAGCACTTGAGTTGAAACAAAAGATTGTGATTTGTTTGTTAGTTACATCTGTAACAGCGAATTCTTGCTGCAACGGTCGTTTTATTAAAGAAGCCACCTGATTAGTCCACTCTTTTTGCAGGCTGCTTTTTTGTAAAATTTTCTGTAGAGTTGAGAANGTCTTTGGTTGTTCTTTGAGGATGTCGCCTAGTTTAGTAGTGGACACTTATTCAATTTCTCCCCTTTTTGGTAGNAATGGGANGANTGTAGGTTGTGAGACCTAACTTTCTAGNAATACACAATATCATAAATGAGNCTTATTTTTGTTCGTTCTAGAGGTCATTCGAGAACTTTCGAGTTGTCGCGAAAGAAAGGTTATGCTCTTTCGATTGCGCTCTCCATTTTTTGTTTGTTTTCGGTAACTTTGGTTCAACATTGGATACAAGAATCCGAGGCCGTTAATCAAGATGTTTTTTTNGATTGGCAAGCTACGCTAGANCGGCAAGATGATGTAGTTAATCAGCTGCAAGATCGGACTAGCAGTCAAAGCGCCTCTGTAGCTTTGCAATTGGCAGATTTAAGATCCAGACTTTTGCGNCTTGAAAGTCTGGGNACCNATCTTGTTGAAATTTCGAAANTAGAAGAATCAGAATTTGATTTCTCTGTTCCTGTATCTGTGGGAGGCCTTGCAAGAAATGANCTGGAAGAGCCATCNTGGGGTCAACTTCAACAAGATATAGATAATTTTTCTCAGTTGCTAAATAGACGAGAAACGGAGTTGAGTATTTTGAATTCTCTTTTGTTGGAAAAAAANCTGATCGAGGAGTCAAAGCCAAATGGCTACCCTGTNGACGGGGGCTGGACTTCGTCTGCCTATGGCCAGAGAATCGATCCCTTCANAGGCGTGAAAGCATGGCATGCGGGAATAGACATAACGAGTGTAAATAAGGAATCTCCGGTCAAAGCTTTAGCTAGTGGAGTGGTGATTTTTTCAGGAGAACGCCAGGGNTATGGAAAGATGGTNGAGATCGATCATGCGAATGGCTATAGGACNAGGTATGCGCANCANAGGGAATTACTTGTCCAGGAAGGAACGATTATNAAGAAGGGGGACCCTTTAGGCATAATGGGGGACACTGGAAGATCGACAGGGCCTCATGTGCATGTAGAAGTTCTTTTAAATGGTAAAAACGTCAATCCTGCTCGTTTTCTGGTTAATAACTAGCACTCCTTCCTTATCTTTTTGCTGTTCAGCTGACTTTTAGAACTTTAAACTTGTGCCGGTAGACGGGACAAAGATTTAGAAAATGGCGAATTTCCTAGGCAAATTATTTAGCTCCAAGAACGATAGAGAACTNAAGCGGTTATCTAAGATCGTTGAAGAGATTAATAGCCTTGANCTCTATTATGAAGGGGTTAAGAATCTTAGTGAAGAANCCGATCAGTTAAAGAGGGATTTAATAGACCAGAATAGCGAAATTGACTCGCTGTTACCTGCTGCATTTGCCCTTGTAAGAGAGGCTTCTAAGAGAACGAAGGGATTGCGTCATTTCGACGAGCAACTTATAGGTGGAATAGCTTTACACGAAGGTAAAATTGCTGAGATGCGTACTGGCGAAGGTAAGACTCTAGTGGCNACGCTGCCCGCCTATCTTAACGCTCTCACAGGTGATGGGGTGCATGTTGTCACGGTTAACGATTATCTTGCTCGCCGAGATGCTAATTGGATGGCTCCAATATACGAAATATTAGGTATGTCCGTTGGGGTGGTGCAGTCTGCNCAGGACCCTCAGGAAAAACGTGATGCCTATCAAGCAGATATTACCTATGGGACAAATAATGAGTTTGGATTTGATTATTTACGATCGAATATGGTCTTTGACCTAGAAGATCGGCTTCAAAGAGACTTGAANTTTGCAATCATAGACGAGGTGGACTCCATTTTGATCGATGAGGCAAGAACGCCCTTGATTATTTCTGGTCAGAGTGAAGATAGCACGAAGCTCTATAAAGTCTTTGATCAACTTGCTCCCAAGCTTGAGCAGCAAGCTTTTGACGATCAGCCCAGAATATTTGGTGAAGAAGAACCGGCTCCGACCGGCGATTTTATGGTTGATGAAAAAAATCGACAAGTAGAGTTGACCGAATTAGGTCACGAGAAAGTCGAGCAAGAGCTGACTGCTTTGGGTCTNCTGGACGATGGGGATAGTCTGTATTCGGCCAACAATCTNAACTTGCTGCACCATGTGCACGTCGCGATAAAAGCTAATTTTTTGTTTAAGAGGGATGTCGATTATATGATCACNAACCGCGAAGTGGTGATCGTGGATGAGCACACGGGTCGTGCAATGCCTGGCAGACGGTGGTCTGACGGTATCCATCAGGCGCTAGAGGCAAAAGAAAATGTCCCTATCCAAAATGAAAGCCAGACATTAGCGTCCACTACTTTTCAGAATTATTTTCGCATGTATACGAAGTTATCAGGAATGACCGGTACTGCTGATACGGAAGCTTTTGAGTTCAAACAAATCTATGGTTTGGATGTTCTGGTGATTCCGACACACAAGCCAATGATTAGAGATGATCAAAATGACCTGATTTATGGATCCTTAGCAGGCAAATATAAAGCGATAGCAAAGGATATAGTAGAACGAGTTGGCAAAGGGCAACCGGTGCTCGTAGGAACAGCGTCGATCGAGTCATCAGAGATCTTATCAGGAGAATTAAAAAAACAGAGGATTGAGCACAGTATTTTGAACGCTAAGCAGCACGAACGAGAGGCCGACATTATTGCCGATGCTGGGCGCCCTGGAGTGGTGACAATAGCTACCAATATGGCCGGTCGAGGTACAGATATTGTTTTGGGAGGTAACATAGAAGCTGAGCTGCGACGTAAAGGCGAGATANGTGATCAAGAGCAAAAGGANCTCGAAGATGCNTGGGCATTGAGGCAACAAGAGGTACTTGATGCCGGAGGACTACATATAATTGGAACGGAACGTCATGAATCNAGGAGAATAGACAATCAATTGAGAGGCCGCGCAGGTAGGCAAGGTGACCCTGGCTCTAGTCGTTTTTATTTATCCTTTGAAGATAATCTTCTGCGGTTATTTGGTAGCCCGAAGCTCAGAGAGATGATGGTGAACAACATCGAGGGCGATGATGCGATAGAGGCAAGAATANTAAGTCGTTCAATAGAAAACGCGCAAAGAAAGGTAGAAGGCCACAACTTTGATATTCGGAAAAATCTTTTGGATTACGATGATGTCTCTAATGATCAACGCCAGGTNATATATCAGCAGCGCATGGAGTTGATGTCTTCTAATGATATATCCGAGACTATTGANGGCATGCGAGAAGAGGTTTTACTTGATTTGTTTCACGGTTTTATTCCGCCGGATAGTGTAGAGGAACAGTGGGATGTAGAGGGGCTGGAGCGAGCCATATTCTCTGAATTTGGGCAGAAAATTCCNGTAGAAGGCTGGCTGGCTGAGGACGAGAGGTTGGGTGCGGNTACGTTACCTGAGCGGATACTCGCTGAGCTGAAATTGCAGTATCAGACAAAGGAAAACGTTTGGAAAGAAAATGGTATTGATATGAGGTTGGTGGAGAAGCAGATAATGCTTCAGCTCTTGGATCAGCGATGGAAAGAGCATCTAGCNACTATGGATCAGCTCAGACAGGGAATTCATCTCCGAGCCTACGCTCAAAAACAGCCGAAACAAGAGTACAAACGCGAATCGTTTGAGTTATTTCAGGACCTGCTTTACAACATTAAGTCTGACGTGATCGGCACATTGTCGAAAATGCAGATAGATAATTCAGCCGAACTTGAGAAATCTGAAAAACGCATGCGTGAACAGGCTAACAAAGATGTTAATTATTCTAGATCCGAGGAAGAGGCATTTGGACGGCAAGGCCAAACAGACACTCAAAGTGAAGTGGAGACCTTTGTGCGCCAGGAGCGCAAAGTTGGTCGAAACGAGCCNTGTCCATGTGGCTCAGGAAAGAAATATAAACAATGTTGTGGCCGAAAAGCGTAGGGTAACATTAAGCTATGGCGGTTAATCTGAGCATGNCAGAAGTAGTTCACCCNGTCGCNGGGGTCAGAATTGGAACCGCCTGTGCTGGTATTAAGCAATCAAGCCGTGATGACCTGGCTCTTTTTGTATTCGATCCAGGAACACAAATAGCCGGTGTGTATACACAGTCACACTTCGCAGCAGCGCCCGTANTAGTCGCCAAAGAAAATGAAAAAAGCAGCCTATCTTGGATAGTGAATAGCGGTAATGCTAACGCGGCGACCGGTTACAGAGGCGAAACGGATGCTCGTAAAACATGCCAATTAGTCGCTGAGCGGCNTAGTCTGCCCAATAATTCTGTTCAGCCGTTCTCAACAGGCGTGATCGGCGAGTTTTTGCCTATGAGCAGGGTCGCNGAAGCAGTTGCAGAAGCATCGTCTAAATTGACTCCTGGCGAATGGGAAAGAGCGGCAACCGCGATAATGACTACCGATACCAGGCCCAAGATAGTCAGCTCNCAAGTCAAAATAGCAGGACAGTTAGTCACGATTACGGGAGTGGCAAAAGGTTCAGGAATGATTAAGCCAGATATGGCAACCATGCTNGCCTTTATTGCATCAGACATTCCTATTGAAAGAACCTTGTTAANAGAACTGTTGACAGAAATTTGTGATAAAAGTTTCAACCGAATTACGGTNGANGGAGATACGTCCACAAATGACTGCTTTATGNTNGCATGNACTGGTNTNGTTGATATGCCCGTTATTTCTAGTCANGACGACCCTCGCTATGATCAAGTNAAAGATATTTTTTTGGATCATGCAAAAGTNCTTGCTCANTCCATANTTAGGGATGGGGAAGGAGCAACTAAATTTATTTCTNTNTTGNTAGAAGGTGGTGTCAATGAAGAAGAGTGTCTAGCTGTGGCCTACTCNGTTGCAGANTCTCCTCTAGTAAAAACTGCGTTATTTGCNGGTGANCCNAATTGGGGACGGTTTTGNATGGCTATTGGNAAGGCGCCNGTTGATCAAATTGATGTNAATTTGGTTGAACTATGGCTAGATGACGTTCTCGTCGCCAAACAAGGAATGCTTAGTAGCTCTTATAGCGAAGATCAGGGTGTTAACGTTCTCGCGAAAGACGAATTTTCAGTTCGGATTTGTCTGGGTCGGGGAGAATCCTCGGCGGAGATTTGGACAACCGATTTGTCTTACGACTACATCAAAATCAATGCGGAATACCGAACTTGACTTTAATGTGGC
>PBUF01000007.1 GCA_002727775.1 Gammaproteobacteria bacterium | reverse complement strand
CCTCGTGCCTGTTCTGGCGCAAGTCTTAAAGCAGTAGTCCCACCTTCAACGTAGACCAGGTTAGGCCTAGCTTGCATATTGACTGACTCAGAAGTCAACATAAATAAGCCCTCTAGGGATATCTAACCCAGCCCTCGTATGGATCTTTCGCCGAGGACTTGTTGTCTGGCTGGTCCTTGAAAATCACCCTCTTAATATCCTCGACACCAGGGATGCGCATCGTCTTATTCGCATACATCCAGTTCGGATTCGATCTTCTAAACACTTTTGGATTGGATTGAACAAATGCTTTTCTAAGAATGTCGCGCTTAAACGGATAATTCCCAACCGTTGANTTGATAATCTTATCCAAATAATCGCCTCGCTTTACGACATACGTGCCATCCGTATTTGCGGAAATGCCTTCGTTCGCTTNCTNCATAGCCTGTTCCAGGTCCTTGACCAAACGCCTCAAAGCAGAATCCAGCTCACTTTGTTTGCGCTCGTCTTCACTAAGATCCAAATCAAATGGATTNNTGTTTCTTTCTTCCGTTTCGCTTTGTTTTATTTCGNTTCCGTCCGAAACCTGTCCGGTCTCTTCAGCAGACCCTTCTGACGCTTCCATAGTTTCAACGCCAACCTGTACTGGCAGTTGAGCGCACCCAAACACAAAAATAAACNCCGAAAGGTAAGATAGACTCTTATAAATGCGTCTCAGAACGCCANNGCTTGTAAGTTGAAAACCTTTATCAATCATACACTTTTCAGCCTTCAAATATTCCTGCATGCGACAATGGAATCGCGACCATATTATCATAATCAAGCTCAGACATACCGGCATACACACCTATNAGNGCCGAATGCTCATAGACATTTACAATTTCNGCAAGGGAAACCATGCTCAAACCGTTCTCCAAACCCTCTAACCTAAGTCGTTCGCCTTTNGGNGCCAATATAAATCTCTGACCTTTAAAAAGGCCTATNTCTTTTCCGCCTACAATACTGCCAGTCCCTGNGCGCCCCTCNGCCANATTCANAGAAATTTTTCCATGGCAAAGNGCTTGCTTTGAGATTATCGGTACCAGNCGGTCCNACCAATTTNTTATCAGAGAGATCGNGGANTCTGGAAGCTGCGTCAGCAANACCTGCGAATTCTGGGAGGAAACACTCGAATAAAAACTCTCTGACCATAAAATAGCACCATCCAAGGAACCAACAGCCACGGAAATTTCCAAGTTATAAGCTCGTGGCGACTTACTCCAGGGCTTAATCGAATTTTTGAGCGCGCGCTTAACCTGAGATTTTGANGCTTTTGAAGATACGATCAATTTCAAATCACTTGAGCCCCGGTAAGCCCCCGTATAATAGAGCTGATAACCAGACTTTCCTTGATGCGGTTCATAAATAACCAGGTTCTGATTTAAAAAGNTNCGAGCAGTTTGAGATTCCATCGCATCCCAAACAATCTTATTGGCATGATTAGACAGGTTTATTGATACCGTATCTGTCGATGTGGGCTGTTGTATCTCCAGCATTAATCTCTGTTTGCGCGGCGCGGGAAGCTCACACGCACCGTTTTCTTTTCTTGCTCTTAATCTTGATCCAAAACCCTTGGAAATATTTGCGTCATTAACGTTATAAAGGCGAGAGCCNCTCTCNCCTCTACCATAATCGAAAGTTTGAAAACGCAAGTCTTCTAAATCGAGTCGATTGAAGACTAATAATTCTTCTTCTATTGACCCAGAACCGGATATCCAGGAATTTGCTGACACGTAAGCTTTGTTATCAAGAGCATATTCTAGAAGTGAGGACTTTATNTTAGCCAGAATACGCTCATTATCTTGCGATTCCGCATAAACAGCTAAAGGAAAGCTACAAAGACTTGTTATTCCCCATAACAGTCTAAAAATCCTACTCCGAAAACAAAACAACATGGCATAACCTATCGAGTTTCATTACTCGTGATTAGTCGTCGGGCTCTTATTTCTGCGTCCCGAGTACGTGCCTTTGCTTTTCTGCCTCCAAGATAGTTTTCAATAATCTCATTGACCGTTTTTTGGTCTAGCGACAGTTTGGTTTCGTAGGTTTCACCGCCTATTGGAGTGATACTGACTAGACGTGCACCGTAAATTACGCCTTCTACCCGAGCTTTAAGTTGATCTTCTGACAAAGCAAAATCAACCATATTATCCGAAGCGTCTATCCATTGGCCGTAAACCTGTTCCGTCAGGGAACGGTACGCATCTAACTTAGACGCTTTAATCGCCATCAAGCGCTGTTGAGCCTCGGTATCACCCTTTTGACTCGAAATAACCGCATATCCTGTAGCGGTTATTCCCTTCGGTGAGCCAGGCGCAACCACAGGATAATGCTGCTCCATACGCTGTGTGGCAGTGGTACAGCCGCTTGTGACACAGACAAAAAGCCCAAATAATGTAAACCAAGCAATAAACTTGCGATCTTTTCTTCTCAAGGCCAACCACCTCGAGGATTTTCGTGATTTCATCTAAAGAACGACCCATTCTTTTCAAAAACTCATAGTAGTTATCGGCTAAATTCGGCGATTCTTGAATGATTCAGCAGCCATGTTCGCAGGTTATTTAGACTATCAAACCGCTTCTAAAATTTAGGCACGATTCATGCAGAGTCTTAATGAACGTAGTGGTTTAAGACAGTAACCACCCTATTTAACGACGGATTTTAGAGCAGTAATGGCAGTAGCATCTTTCACAGTGTCAGATCTTCGACAATTTGCCGGGAATGTCTCCTGGTCCTCGCTGGCAATGCCAGCCGTTGTGCTGATCGTACTAGCCATGCTTGTTCTGCCCATGCCTCCGATAATGTTGGATATCTTTTTCACATTCAATATTCTGCTTGCACTACTGATCATCATGGTGGGCCTCAACAGTTCAGAGCCTCTTGATTTCTCGGCCTTTCCGCCAATCATTTTATGGTCCACCATGCTTAGGCTAGGATTGAATGTCGCCTCCACCCGAGTAGTACTTCTCGAGGGACATCAGGGCGGGGCTTCAGCAGGCAAAGTTATCGAGGCTTTCGGTGAAGTAGTCGTAGGAGGCAACTACCTAGTCGGGTTTATCGTCTTCGCGATCATTATGATCATCAATTTTATTGTGATCACCAAGGGCGCGGGCAGGGTTTCAGAGGTAATCGCTCGCTTTACGCTCGATGCGCTCCCAGGCAAACAGATGGCCATAGATGCAGACCTGAACGCGGGCATCATCGATCAAGACACAGCCCGAATTCGGCGGGCTCAAGTTTCTCAAGAGTCCGATTTTTTCGGTTCCATGGATGGTGCTTCAAAATTCGTGAGAGGCGATGCGGTTGCTGGCCTATTGATTTTGCTAATCAACTTAATTGGCGGGCTCACAATTGGCATCATTCAATATGATCTGAGTTTTGAAGATGCCGCACGAGTTTACGTGTTATTGGCGATTGGAGATGGGCTAGTAGCCCAGATTCCAGCCATCATTTTGTCGCTTGGTACNGCGGCAATTGTCACAAAAGTCACCACATCACAATCGATGCCAGACCAAGCNGCAAGTCAATTAGCCAANCCAACGGCTTTNTANATAGCNGGAGGTATACTGGTATTTCTNGGCNTGCTTCCAGGTATACCNTGGATCTTTACCATNATCGGATTGTTGGCTCTTGCGCTTGGATACTTTTCNAAAANCTATCAACCTGCAACNCCNGANCCTNTNGTTGGNCCGGATACNATAGATAATGGAGAANCCTCTCCTCAAGGCGAAGATNTTCTGGANTTNGATTGGGATGACGCCGGCCAAGTAGATGTTGTNAGTCTTGAACTAGGCTATGGCTTGATNCCTATGGTCGACGCCGATGGNGGTGGTAGATTGCTNAATCGCATAAAAGGAATTCGCAAAAANCTNTCTTCCGAAATGGGCTTTTTGTTGCCGGCGATAAGAATANGAGACAATTTAGACAACCCNCCTGATACNTACAAAATAGTAATTAATGGCTCTACCCGAGGCACNGGACATATACAAGCAGGGAAAGAGCTGGCAATTAATCCTGGTCATGTATTGACAGAAATAGAAGGAATTCCCGGAAAAGATCCGGCTTTTGGACTGGATGCAGTTTGGATCGATCCNGCTGATAGCGAGTACGCACAGGCNTCNGGTTATACNGTAGTTGATACAGCTACTGTGATGGCAACACACCTAAACAGTGTAATTAAAGATAATGCCGAGGAGCTTATGACNTACGATGTGGCTCAGGAGCTTATCAACAAAATCGAGGAAAGCTCACCTAAACTCATAGAGGATTTCATACCTGACAAATTAGCTCTGGGCACTATCGTGAGAGTCCTACAAAACCTTTTAAAAGAGGGTGTCCCTCTCAGGGATATGCGCACGATCCTNGAAACACTCGCAGAAGAATGCGACAAAACTCAGGATGCTGGCGAGCTGTCTTCATTGGTTCGCCCTAAACTAGGCAGACTNATACTCCAAGAACTGGTAGAAGTTGACGAAACTTTAGNNGTAATGACGCTTGAACCAAGCTTAGANCAACTTCTCAGTGAACTNGTAGTTCGTGCTGAAAGCTTGGATGACATNGCNTTAGAGCCGAATCTGGCAGAAGGCTTATTCGCCTCAATTAGAGAAAACATGCAGCTCATGGAGCAAGAGGAAACACCACCTGTGCTTGTGGTATCTCCTTTACTTCGTCCATGGCTAGCTAGACTGTTGAGAAGAAGCACCCGAGATTTAACCGTTCTGTCCTATACGGAACTGCCGGACGATCAATCAATACGAGTTTCTTCTTCGATCGAGGTCAACCTCAATGCGACAGAAGAATCGGAAACCGAAGATGGAACTGAATCCTAATATAAGGAACAAATGATGGAACTAAAAAGATTCATTGCNGAGAACTCTCGAGAGGCTCTGCAACAAGTCAAACAGCAGCACGGNGATGATGCGCTAATCATTTCTACGACAAAAGTGGGAAAGAAAACTGAGGTGATATGTGCTATCGAGGAATCAGTCAACNACGAAAAAACGGAAGCTAAGGAAACGGGCNCTGCTANTTTANCTGATGATAAGTCCGAAACATCGACCGNCCNAAAGACTGAGGTTCATCAGGACGAGCTTTCCAGCATCGAATTCTCCGAACAACTAGGAAGAATAGTACGCAAATCGGAATCAAAGAAGCCGCCTAAAACGCCAGACGTTAATGAATTAATGAAAACCATACAAGAAGATCTATCCGACCTTCGGCACAAACTGGAAGACCAGGCGAATACGGTTACGCCAATCACCAAAGCAAGATCAGCACTAAATACCTTTGGTAAAAGAGAAAAATTTCGGGAAAAGCAAGATCAATTGGCAGGCTCCATCAGTAACCTTTTAGAGAAACCGATAAGTGGACAACGGNACTGGAATGGAACCAGCATTTTTTATGGCATGCCAGGTTCGGGAAAGACCAGAACAATCGAATCAATAATTTCAGGATTCNNTGATCAGGANGGTTTATCNGATTGCACTTTGATAGAGTTTAACTCCTCAAAACGCACAAATATCCAGNCCTTTGCAAATCTNTCAAAACTGNGTCAACACTTNAACATCGCTTACTTTCGCGAAAACAATGTCACCAATCTTTTGAACAGGCTGAGCAAACTAGACGAGTCNGATCGAGCTTTCGTCGAGATCTCCTACGAAGACCTTGAATTAATCAGGCAAAATTCCCCAAAATTGAAGGAGCTAAGAACCAATCATTTCCTATGCTTAGCTGCTGATGCAAGCCTCTACAGCCTTCGCAAAATAGTCGATACCTCCCCAGAGCTATTGAGGTCAATAGTGATGACGCGTTTGGACCTAATCCCTGATGCAGAGGACTTAGTGGCGGAACTAGCAGAAATTGCCGCCTCGGTTGTTGCCGTATATAACCACACTAGTAATGATGATCTAGCTTCTGTAGATTTATCTTCACAAAAGACCACCAAGATCTAAAAAATGATCATCGATAACATGAGAAGTTGAAATGGAAGCAAATACCTCTGAAATAACNGTTATTGGTATAGCTTCTGGAAAAGGAGGTGTTGGTAAGTCAACCGTAGCCGTAAACTTAGGTCTTGCATTCGCCACGCTCGGAAGAAGAACATTGCTTCTCGATGCAGATCTAGGTCTAGCCAACGCCCAGATTTTAATGGGTTTAGATGCGCCTTATGACATTGGTGACGTTGTCTCTGGGAGGAAAAATATTAAAGATGTCGTAGTCAAAGGTAGTGAGAATTTCGAGCTTATTCCCGGTGCTTCNGGCAACGCNGCCCTTGCAAACATTTCACCCATAGCCGCNAATGATTTAATAGATAGCGTCAAATCTGANCTAAATANANTTGANGTTTTGATAATNGATTGCGCTGCCGGCCTAGCTGAATCGAACTTGGCCTTCCTNGATTGCTGCAGCATGAAGATTATCGTCGTACAAGATGAGCCTGCTTCAATAGCCGACTGTTATGGGGTAATAAAGATTGAGAACAAAAAAGGCCAAATGGAAGACATTTTTGTATTACCCAATCGAGTAAAAAGCCAAACTGAAGGCAAGGCCTTATTTGATAAGCTCAATAGTGTGTGTATGAAATTTCTTGAAGAGCCAGTTAACTACATTGCATCAATTTTAGATAGCCAGTTGATAGCCGGATTAAATAGAAAGAGAGAAAGTCTCTTTCCAAATCACGCAACAACACCCCCAGCAAAAGACTTTACAACACTGGCTACTAAGATAACTGAGCTTAAATCTTTAAATTCGGTATTATAGTAGCCATTGAGCACTATCAAGTTTGAATTATGGCTGACATAAAAGGTTATTCAGATCAAACTGAGACGAATGTAAGCGANCATTATGCGCTGGTAAAGAGGATNGCCTACCATTTNCGCACTAGATTACCGTCTACTATCTCTACGGAAGACCTAATTCAAGCAGGCATGGAGGGCCTAATTCATGCGGATAGAGCGTATGACAAATCTCGGGGGATAGAGTTCGAGCAATTCGCGAAAACCCGAATAAGAGGCGCAATGCTTGATGAGGTCAGAAGAATCTCTTACTCGACGCGCTCGGCTATCACAATAAAAAGAGAGCAAGATAACGCGACTTCAACACTGACAAAAAAATTGGGAAGATCCCCAAAGAATACTGAAATCGCCAATTTTCTAGACAAAGACCTAGCGACCTACGAAAAAGAAAGAATTGTCGCTGAGGGAGTAGACATAGTTAGTACGGAAGCCGCTACCGTTCAATATGACGAGTTCACTGAACCAGATTCGGGACCAGATGAAGCCTTAGAGAAACATGAATTAATCTCGACGCTNGCCGAATCCATAGAAAAGTTACCAGAGAGGGCCCAAACTGTTTTAGCTTTGTACTACCAGGAAGAGCTCAACCTCAAAGAAATAGGCGCAGTTTTGGATGTTTCTGAATCAAGAGTTAGTCAAATACTGTCTGAAACGGCAACGAAACTGCGAAAATTAATGGCTTGAGGAATAATCGTTGAATTACGAGATAGTTTTCATAAACTAAAGTCGGTTTAAAACCCGGAGCAACAAAATGGGCCTCTTTAAAGGATTAACGGCTTCAAAAGAAAGGCAAAAAGCGAAAGCTTTCTATGAGAAAGCCCTGCACTTGACTGGTAATCCTAGAGAAATTCGGCGAATAAAAGCAATTATAGGTAATAGAACAAAGGCATTTTTTGACATGACCTTTGTAGAGGGAGCCAAGAAAACAGAGGCTCATCAACAAGCGGTTTTGGAAGCCAAGACTACTGGCAAATCCGAACCGCAAGCTCCCTTTTCATCAGCATACAAACAAGTCAAAACTCTAAGCGGCACAATTTGGGTCTATATCCCCCAACAAATAACAAACCAAATTTTTGAGTTAGGCAGTAAGTATCAGCTCGAGCTTGTGACAAAAGGACAAGCACTGGAGGTTGGACAATCAATCGCCGATGATTTAACTAATACTTTAGAACTAGATCATCCTATTGAGGCACTCGCTTTTTTAGCTGAGCCAACAGCCACCTTGTCCACAGAAGAAAGTGAGGTAGCCTCTGAGAGCGATGAACACCAAACAGACATTTCTGAAGAGAACCCAGATTAAGTTCAGAAAGTAGCTACAACTTGTATTCAATTAAGCAAATTCACCCTTGCTGATAAGCAAGAGGTTTCTCTTGGCCTTTGTCAAAACTCTAGACAGAGACTGTTTGAATGAAAACACTTTGTCTATTGGCAATCCTTGTTTATCTTTTTTCGTCTGAATTACTCCTTCCACCCCCCTATATTGGTAATTACACCAATTCATGATTTTTTCTCTAGAA
>PBUF01000131.1 GCA_002727775.1 Gammaproteobacteria bacterium | reverse complement strand
AACTACTACAACGAAGTAAAGAGTATCGATGCGTCTATAGATAGCCATTTCAGAGTATATATGGTGCCCGGCATGTTCCACTGCCGAGGGGGTCCTGGCCCAGACTCTTTTGACATGATGTCGCCTCTGATCGACTGGGTTGAGCAAAACATCGCGCCTGAACAGATTCCCGCCTGGAAAGAGACCAAGGAAGGCAAGCAGTTAACCCGTCCGCTATGTCCGTACCCCAAGGAGGCTCTGTTAGCAGCAAACAAATTCCAATGCAAAGTGCCTAGGGATATACCGGAACTACCACGCCCATGAAGCGAAATAACCAAAGTGCCAGTGGCTAACGCTGACGATTTCGTAGAACAAGAAGCGGCAATACTGGCGAGTAAAACAATGAATTCGTGGTTACTTGGTCGTAATTAATAAGTACCATTTGAGTCTAATTGATACCACAATATCGAACTGAAACTGTGGTGATGTAGAGGGTAGTCATTTGAGTTCAAAAGTCCAATTCAGTAAGGCGTACAGATATTATGCGCTGGGTCTACTTTTGCTAGGCTATATCGTTAATTTTGTTGATCGCTCCATATTAGCCATTTTACTTGAGCCCATTAAAGCAGAGCTCATACTTTCTGATACCGAACTTGGGATGCTAGGAGGACTAGCCTTCGCCTTGTTTTACGCGACATTAGGGATTCCAATAGCTGCACTAGCTGATCGAACAAGTCGGGTCAGGATATTGGCAATCTCAATGATCATATGGAGCGCGATGACTGCTGCATGTGGTGCCGCTTGGAACTTCGTAACCCTTTTGTTAGCAAGAATCGGAGTAGGTGTTGGAGAAGCTGGTGCTAGCCCGCCCAGTCATTCGTTGATTTCCGATTATTTCCCCCTAGAAGGCCGAGCCACAGCCTTGTCTATTTATGCACTCGGAATACCAATCGGATCAATGGTTGGTAACCTTGTCGGGGGATGGGGCGCCGACGAGCTCGGCTGGAGAAACACTTTTTACTTGGTCGGGTTTCCCGGAATAGTCATCGCCCTCTTCATCTGGGCAACACTTAGAGAACCTCCCAGAGGAATGTCAGATGTCGGTATCGATCATTCAAAAGACGATACACCTGCCCCAAGCATCAAAGACACTTTCACGTTCCTCTGGAAGAAAAGAGCTTTCAAGCACATTGCCTTGGCGGCAGGACTCCATGCCTTTGTAAGTTACGGCGCGGCCACTTGGAACCCTCCTTTCATGAGCAGGGTGCACGAGATGTCAAACACCGATATTGGTTATTGGCTAGCAATCGTCGCGGGAACCGGTGCGATCGGGACTTTTTTTGGCGGATATCTAGCCGATAAGTTTTCAGATAAAACAGGCGATCGTCGCTGGTACTTCTGGCTGCCTGGGATCTCAACTCTCTTGATGGTTCCAATACAGATATACACCTACCTTTACGCAAGTGTTACCGGGGTCATCGTGAGTCTGATTATCCTTGCAAGTCTGGGGTCAATCTACCTAGGGCCTTCATTTGCTATGACTCAAGCCCTTGTCACTATTAGAATGCGAGCCGTTGCCTCGGCAATTTTGCTGTTTACGTTGAACATTATCGGCATGGGTCTAGGACCCTTTTTGGTTGGTGTGTTTAGCGACCTGATCGAACCTCTTGTCAACAGCAATGCGGTTTCGCTGCAGTACGCGCTTTGTATCGCCGTTTTTGGTAATCTATGGGCCACTATTCATTACTTTGTCGGAGCGAGACACGCCGAAAGCGATCTAAAGGATACGGAAGAATTCAACGCGGCTCTTAACTCGAGAGATGAATCGAGTGCAACGGCAACTAAATAACAAAACAGAATATAAGGGAAAGTATTATGAAATTAGGCTTATTAGGCGCGGCATTTGGTCCAAAAGCACAGGTAAATATGGATATCGTGAAGCATGCAGAATCACTCGGGTTTGATTCTGTGTGGACCGCCGAAGCATGGGGCGGTGATGCGGTTACACCCGCAGCTTGGATCCTTGCACAAACTGATAAAATCAAGGTTGGCACCGCGATTATGCAAATGCCAGCTAGGTCTCCTGCCATGGCAGCAATGACAGCCATGAGCCTTGCCTCGCTATCTAATGGNCGTTTTATTGTAGGGCTGGGTGCTTCTGGACCACAGGTNATAGAGGGCTGGCACGGTGTCGCNTANGGCAAACCNATNACCCGTCTTAAGGAATATGTGAAAATCATGAAGCAAATCTTCGCTCGCGAAGAACCTGCCTCATTTGANGGNGAAATCTATCAATTACCCTATAGCGGNAGCGATGCAACTGGNCTNGGTAAGCCNTTAAAGAGNATTATGCANCCNGAACANGATATTCCAATATTNGCNGCAAACATCACGCCAAAGGGTGTTGAAGCAGCTGCAGAGGTTTGCGACGGTTTCTTCCCTATCTGGATTGACCCGGAAAATACGGCCGTCTTCGATGATCCTATTCAATCGGGTTTCTCAAAGGCCGGAGACAAAAATATGACCCAATTTGAGGTATCCCCTTTTGTTACGGTGGTGATGGGTCCAGACGTCGAGCAATGCATGATGCCAATACGAGCCAACATGGCTCTCTATATAGGAGGCATGGGCGCTCGAGACAAAAATTTCTATAACAACTACGCTAAAGCATTAGGATACGAAGAAGATGCCGTCAAAATCCAAGACCTCTTCCTCGCAGGGCGTAAAGATGAAGCCGCCGCAGCGGTACCAGCTGAACTCATTGATGCTTGCCATCTGGTCGGACCGAAAGAACGGATACAGGAGCGCCTCGCAAGATGGAAGACTGCTGGCAATAACGGTCAGGTCGCCGCCATGTTATTAGGTTCCCAGCAACCTGAGGCTCTCGAACTGGTCGCGAGCGAAATGCTCTAAACCACGATACTAAGACAATTTATATTGTCGAACATAGTAAAAAAGGCGATCTATTGATCGCCTTTTTTATTGCATCTAGAACTTCAGAACTTCCTTCGCGGCCGGCCTTTCTCTATAACGTGCATCCCATTTCTTAAGATTAGCGTGCGCGCTGATCAAATCTGCCTTGCCGAATCGAGCGAACTGACAAGCGGCTTGCAAGGTGCAATCGGCCAAACTCACCTGATCTCCGAGCAAACAATCTCTGCCATCAGCCAGGAGATTTTCTAGATAATCTAAAGCAGAGGGAATGGTATNTTCAATTTCCCTCGCTTGTTTNTCGTTGGGTGGTAGNCCTANNGGNGAATTGGTTGCNTGAACATACTGAGTCATGGGATTAAATACCTTGAGCTCAACTATTCTTTCTAGTTGTTTTGCGTTTGCTCGCGAATCGGCATCACCACTAACCAACGCCCCATCTGGAAAGGCCTCTTCGAGATAATCTATTATTGTTAGCGACTCGATNAGGTAAGTTCCATCATCCTTTTCTAAAACAGGAAGCGCGCCAAACGGATTTCTTGCAATATGCTCAGGCTCNTTTTGNCGACCTTTNAACGTATTNACNACAATCTGNTCNATCCCCAAATCGAACCCCAAAGCCGCGCGTTCAGCGATGTAAAGCATCACCTTGGTGGGATTCGGCGCAGCAGGAACCATATACAGCTTCATTTTCTGTCCCTTTTNAAANTTTCTCCTCAATCATAGCCGTTAAAAATTAAGATATGAAATAGATTCGAAACCTACNTTGGTNTCTAGACATTGACTTGGAGGATAGAAGTCTTAAGATTTCTTCTNATCTACTCAATTGAGCTTAAAGATGAGCAGTAAAAATTCGACAGTTCGATTTAAAACAGCATGGCGGGCTTTAAGACGTTTGCTAGCTAATCCCGAAGCAACCGAAGAGGTATTTACCATTGTAAGAGCTCTTTCNGGCTCTTCGTTACAAAAAGGGTTNAAACGCTTCGCTTCTACGGGTCATGGTCNANACGTCTTGGAGAATCGCATTGACCTGCTGCAAACACTCCAAAACAAAGACTATCTATCAAGTCTGCCAGCAAATAGCCTAGGNCGGCACTANCTCAACTTCATCGAAAANGAAAAAATAAGTGCAGGTGGACTAGTCGATGCCAGTGATAAAGACATTACCTATGCCGAAATGGGAGAGGACCTCACNCGATTTGCGACTNGGCANCGNGACACNCANGATCTTTGGCACACCCTTACCCAATANGGACGGGACGAACTAGGGGAACTCTGCTTACTCGCGTTCACCTATGCGCAGAANCAAAACCCAGGCATTGCANTCATCATATTGGCTGGTTTGTTNAAAATGCGGNCCCGTTANGGCNTNNAANTATTNTCANCGGTTTACAAAGCCTACAGGTCAAGCAAGAGGGCAAAGTGGTTACCGGAACAAAACTGGGAAGAGTTATTGGAAAAGCCCATTGAAGACGTACGGCAATTCCTAAAGATTCATCCTCCTGTACATTACCAACAATTGCTCTCGAATCCGGCCGTAGCGTGAGTTAACTTGTACTTAATTGCTAAAACGATACCTAAGTTTCGCTATAAATGAATCGATAACCGGATCGCTAAACGAATCCGCCAACAGGTCATCAAAGCTGCTACCCAACTGGTTAGGTAGATAATTGCCACGGTTATACACGATAAACAGATCCGTCAGGGGCGCTATCTCCCACCTATACCTGATCTGTGTCGTCAAGCGACTCACAGTGAAGTCGTGACTATCTAAAACACGTTCGGCAGGTGTCAGCACTCTTCCCACTTGCGGGATCGCATAAAAACCCTCTTCGTTTGCCTTCACACCGAGCCATTGAAAGGATAATTTAATCTGGTGAGCCGCGTTGATATACCAATTCAAATCTAACTTTGGTTGCCACTCACTGCCGCTATAAGCGCCAAAATTGCGTCCCCCTTGATACACAAGCCATCCGTTACGTTGCCGATAATCAAGATCAAAATCTAACGATAACCAATCAACTGGTCTGTAGGTAACGCCCGCTTTCGCGTTAACTGTCCAATCATCAAGGTGTTCTTGTAGAACACCCATCCCCACCGAAAAGCTAGCAACTTTTCCAGCGTCAGTCGCAAGCACGAGATCCGCCCACAATCGATCGTCAACCAAATAGCTTCCATTCCCTCGACTATCGATGTCTTCATAACGTTCCGGCATATAACCCAAACCCATCCGAAGTGTTTGTCTACGAGGAAGGAAAATAGAGGACCGCCAATATAAACCGCTATCCGTTACAAGCCCATCGCTCAAATTATATTGTTGTTCAGCGATCAGGGTAGTCCGATAGTTTGACAGGCTGGGACCCATGTCCTGCTTACTGTAAGACATCACATACCTCAGGCGAGCGTAATCATTGCGCGCCAAGAAACCCAAGTCATTGAAGTTAATGTCTTCATCCATGTAATCGATCTCAACGATGTGGCTTAGTGTGGGACTTTTCGCATATGCCAAATCGATTAAAGCACCATACCCCTCTTCTTGATCTCGGCCTCCGTAAATAAACTGACCATCAACTGATAACCGACCATCAGCATTGACGTAATGCGCGTCTAAGCTGTGAACCTCGGAATCATAAAGCGGCCCCTTGACCATTGTTCCTAGATACCCGATCGACTTTCGGCTTTGGTCAATGCTTTCGTAGATCAATCTCGCAGTAGCAAAATCTCTTCCNGGACCAACAATCTTCACTTCTGATCCATCAGAAGTCTCACCGATCCATTCGACGTCGTCTTCAATTGCACTCAACACGCCATATCGCATGTCTCCTACCTGCCCGGTCAATTTAGCGGCTCCGAGCAAGTCAGTCGGAACATCTGTCTGACCTCGCATTGGAGACACACCATCATCTACCGAAATCTGGTTGGCTGTTCCACCTATTCGACGGGTATTGATGAGGGATATAGGANTGGGCATAAAATCGCGTGANTACACCCGTCTAGAGCGCCGCGACCAATCATCGTTGGTCATCGTTTTCATAATATGCCCCAAATCGGATCTGGGAACCGTGTCAAAGACCTCAGCTCCCTCCAAAAAGAACAGCCGCTTTTCAGGGAAATAGGTCTCCATGGCCGTCAGATTGAGGATCACATCATCTACCTCTACTGCNCCAAAATCAGGATTCACAGTAGCGCTGACCTGAAATTCAGGCGAAACCTTCCAAACTAAATCTGCCCCAGCCTTGGCATCATCTTCTTCTATAGCCTGATCGCTGGTGACCGAGGCAAAGGGAATTACAGACAACTGTTGTCGGGGTTGAACGCCCCGCACTTCCATTTGATTTAGCGCGGTCACAAACCTTGCGGAAGAATAGGAATAACCGGGCCACTGGTATCTCTCCGCAGTGTTAGAGACTGTACGACTGGCCGCAAAACCGATTTTTCTCGGACCATCCGTAGCAGGAACATTCATCATCGACCAAGGCAAGTACATCTCTCCACTCCACCCATCCGGTCTTACGAACGACTTGCCAACCCAGGGCCCATCCCAGTCAATTCTAAACTTCCTTTCNGGCANNACCTTGCCATCCATCACNCTATCGCCCAAATTCACATAAAACCAATACCCAACCAATCCCTCGCCGCTAACATCTAACGTAATGCCGAAATTATCCACATCAATGCTTTGGTCTCTTGCGGCCAATCGTTTAACTAGAGTCTCTGGGGGCTGATACATGATCGCACTAACATATAAGCCTTTCTCGGTAGCAATTAACCGATATTCAGTCTTATAACTTGCTGGTGCACCAGTACCTGGAACGGCAACCAACATGTTGTCATGCGCTTCCACCTGCTGCCAGATTACTTCGTCGACTTTCCCATCCACATCAATATCAACATCCTTTTCCAGAAAATTTCGGACTGAAATCTGATGTCTTGGTATACCATCCTGAAAATCGATCAAGGTTTTAGCGCCTTCTCCCCCGCTAGCAGTTTTGACCGGCAACAACCCTTTCTTTGCAACCGTATCCCCAACACCAGGAATAGAGTGTTCAACCTTTGCAACGTCGGTTTCTTCTATCGGAACAGGCTTTGACACCATACTTAAATTCTTGACTGGAATGTCTTTAAGCTGGGTCGCTGGCAAAAACCAAGCGCCCGGATAACCTCCCTGTCTAAGTAGCGAAATCACACTGCGAGCGGACATTCCTTCGCCCGGCTGAATAAGAACACGATTTAATTTCTGTGAACCAGTAGAGCTCTCAGCGACTCGGACTATTCCTGGAACACCAGATTCACTCAACCACTCCTTAATGGAGACAGCCATGCTCTCGGCATTAACAAGGCTCTTAAAACTTCCGGCCACCGCGTAACCATTGTCGGAAGCAACAAGCACGCCTGAGAGTGTCGAAAATAATAAGAAAAGGACGATTCGAATAAAATTAAAACGCATTTAAGCTCCCCCGCGGCGCATTCTGCTCCTCTTTCAATGGATTGAAAAGGTGCTTAAGATCATCTAACTGATTCAAATACTATAAAAAGGGGAATGCATGACGCTTTCAGCATCAAATACAGAAGAGCTACTAGTCGAACAGCAAGGCTATGTCGCCATCATTACGTTAAACAGACCTGAAAGGCTAAATGCAATCAGCCGCGACATGCTGAATGAACTCTCCGCCAAGATGGTAGAAGCTGATAAAGACCCTGATACCCGTTGTATCGTCTTGACGGGAGCGGGCAGAGGCTTCTGTTCTGGTTTAGATTTGATCAATACAAGCGAAAATATGGACGAATCCTCTAAAACACGAAAGGGCTCAAATCGTCCAAAGCAACTATTCGACCTAAGAGATGCGCCGATCAACGTCATGTGGCATACCGACACACCAATAATTTGTGCGATTAACGGAGCCGCAGCTGGCTATGGAATGGACCTGACCCTGTTATGTGACATGCGCATTATGTCTTCAACTGCAAAACTGGCAGCTGTCACAGCCAAGAGAAACGTCGTTCCAGAAAGCGGAGGCACTTGGTTATTGCCTCGTCTCGTTGGCTGGGCTAAAGCTTCTGAGCTTTATTATAGAGGCAGAACCATTGGTGCTGAAGAAGCATTAGAAATAGGTGTAGTGAACGCGGTAGTTGAACAAGAAGAACTAATGGCCACGGCCTTGCAATGGGCGGAGGAGGTCGCAGAGAATGCTCCAATGGCCGTACAAACTACGAAGAGAATGATGCGAATGGGCCTTGAGGAAAGCTACGATACGGCCGTTGACCACTTGATGGTCCATTTAAATGGTCTATTTCAAAGCGAAGACTTTGAGGAAGGACTAAAAGCGTTTCTGGAAAAACGAAAGCCTAACTTCCAAGGTAGATAGTTTGGCCGCTACTGANCAGACTAGCGCTAAATTCGAGAACCAAGGCGGTGTCGCGGATTCAAATCCGAACCCCATCAAAAGGTGGCTGTCTTCTCTTTTTATGCGGCGACAATCTAGTCTAGAGCGCAGACGCAAGTCACGGAGATCAGCGGAAAAAGACCGTCAGAAAAAAAATGACCGCCACCTGATACATTACTTNCATGAGCTAGACGACGGATATAGCTTACTGGCNGTCCAGTTGCTCGAGCAACTTACCGCGAAATACGACNTTNATCTNNATTGCCATATTGCGAGCAGAGAAACCTCAAACAATATTCCAGAACCTNATTTANTNAATAGGCTCTCTCGGACGGATGGTCAACTCATCGCTCCGCACTTTAATCTGTTGTTTCCAGATACAAAAGAACCTGCAGATCCAGAACTTCTGAAACAGGCAAACATAATCGCGCTAGAGCTTGCGGAGAATAAAGAATTCAGCGAGTTGACCGGTCTCACGACAGCAGTAATCTCCAATAATCACAGCGCGATTAAAGCCTTTCAACATCAGACGTACAAAATAGACCCTGAGGCATCAGAGAAAAAAATAAAAAGATCCAACGAATTGCGCAACCAACTAGGCCACTACTCGGGTGCTATGTTTTACTATGCAGGTGAGTGGTACTGGGGTATCGACAGACTATACCACCTAGAGAAGCGCTTGATGGAGTTGGGAGTTAACAAGGATCAATCAGACGCACTAATCTGTCCTAGACCCGAGATAGTAATGGGTCCATTAAAGGATTCAGGAAATCTAAAACTTCGTTTTTTTCCATCCTTAAGGAGTCCGTACACCTCAATTATATTTGATAAAACCCTAGAGCTTGCAGAGAAAACAGGTATCGAGCTGGAAATCTCGCCGGTACTACCCATGGTCATGCGAGGCGTGCCTGCCACCATGCAAAAGGGCAGCTACATAATGAGTGACGCAGCCAGAGAAGCAAAAGAGCTAAAGATCGATTGGGGCAAAAAAGTTTACGATCCCATTGGAGAGCCAGTCATCAACTGCTACGCACTTTATCCATGGGCAAAGCGATCGGGTAAAGGAGATGCTCTGCTGCGAGAATTCCTACAGTGCGCTTTTTACGAGGGTATCAACACAAATTCCACCTCTGGCATGAAATTGGTGGTTGAGCGAGCAGGGCTAGACTGGGTACAAGCAAAATCCAGGCTCTATCTTGGTGAGTGGGAACCACTAATCGAAAAAAATCGTCTGGACATGTATGACCTCGGCTGTTGGGGGGTTCCCAGCTACGAACTTTCAGATTCTGAGGGTGAAACCTTAGTCGCGACCTGGGGACAGGACCGCCTTTGGCTGATTAGTCGTGCCATCCAGAATTATCTCAAGGAATCCAAAACATCTAACGAGTGAACGGGTTCCCCCATTCATTCAAAAACGTGACTTCGCTGGCATCTTTGCGATCCGCCTTTTTTAACACGGCTTCCTGGGTATAACCTACTGGCAACATAACTAGCTGTCGTACCGAGCTCGGCATTCCCAATATCTCAGACACCCTCTGATGCCTGGCCGTCAGCAGAGTGGTCCAGGTAGCGCCTATATTTTTCGCCCTCAGGGCAATCATTAAGGACCAAGCCGCCGGCAATATAGAACCAAAATAGGCGGCTTGAGAAGCAAAACCTTGTTCGGGAGCACCTTCCTTGCAAGCGAAAATAAGTGCTGGAAACTCCCCCAAACGATCCATCAAAGCCCTATGACTGGATTTCATAGGCGCGCCAGCTTTCTCAACGAATTCCAAAAGAACCTCACGATAAACCTCTGAAATCGCTTTGATCCTTTGACGCTCTTTAACAACAAGGAAATACCAACCCTCCTCACCCCTCCCCGTAGGTGCTTGAACAGCAATATTGATACAATTCAAGAGAACGGAGTCCTCGACCTCTCGCTTAAAATCAATCCTTCTTCTTACCGAGCGCACAGAGGTTAGTAAATGTTCAAAAGCACTGGTGATTTCGTCGTTAAATTCCATTTATAACCTACACAGAAACGAAATTGATACTACAATGTAGCACTAAAACTAAAAGTTGAATCGTCACAATGACTATCTTTTCTGTACTCGATCTTTCGCCTATTCGGGAGGGAGGAAGCCCTAGAGAGGCCATCAAGAACTCCGTTAATCTTGCAGTAGAAACTGAGAGGATGGGGTATCACAGATACTGGTTGGCCGAACACCACAACATGAAAGGTATAGCGAGTGCCGCCACTTCAGTGGTGATCGGACACGTGGCAGAGCATACGACAAGGATCAGGGTTGGTTCAGGCGGAATCATGCTCCCAAACCACGCACCGATAATGGTTGCAGAACAGTTTGGAACCCTAGAGGCCCTCTACCCTGGAAGAATCGATCTAGGCCTTGGGCGCGCGCCAGGCACCGACGGGCTAACAGCTCAGGCGCTTCGCAGAACCTTGAATAGTGACCCTAACAATTTTCCGAAAGACGTCTTGGAACTCAAGGCATTTCTCTCAGACCCTCAGGAGAATCAGCGGGTTTGCGCGGTGCCAGGCTATGGTTCAAAAGTTCCTATATACATACTCGGATCAAGCCTATTTGGCGCTCAATTAGCAGCGATTCTTGGGCTTCCCTTTGCGTTCGCTTCTCATTTCGCACCTGATGCACTGGAGCAAGCAATCGGTATTTATCGTTCTGAATTTGAGCCATCAGAGCAACTGCAAGAACCTTACGTGATGCTCGGGTTCAACGTCTGTGCCGCAGATACCGATGACGAAGCGACCTATCTAAAATCATCAGGCTTGCAAGCGTTGATCAACCTTCGTTCCGGTAATCCAGGTCCCCTGCCCCCACCAATTCGCGATTTCGAAAAAAACCTTTGCGGGGTCGAGAAACAGCTGGTCAGCCAGTCAAAATCCGCTTCATCTACAGGTGCGATGTCAAAGATAAGAGAGGATGTGTCGAATTTCATATCGCACACCCAGGCTGATGAGCTAATCATCACTTCCCAAATCTTCGAGCATTCGGCGCGTGTCAGATCTTACGAAATAACCCAGGAGGCTTGCCTTGGCTTGTAATTCTCCAATGAGCAGATNCACAGATTGGATCAGATTTGAAAAAANNCTTACGCACTCTCCATTCGTCTTCTATAAATCAGATCAAGGCAAAATAAGCTGTCGGATCGATCTATAG
>PBUF01000130.1 GCA_002727775.1 Gammaproteobacteria bacterium | reverse complement strand
GAAAAACAGGCAGCGCAAGAAGGACTCTATGCTAAGACGATAAATGCTGATGCCTTTTCTGATGAAACGCGTCAACAGGTCTTGGAGACCATTCGACAGGATTTAGGACAAATTGATCTTGTCGTTTATAGCCTTGCTTCTCCCGTGAGACTCCACCCCAGAACTGGTGTTCTTCATCGTTCCAGTATTAAACCTCTTGGGGATGAGGTGTTGGACATCAAGTCTGTGAACGTCGATAAGGGCGAGGTGATGCAGGTTACGCTTGATTCAGCGACGGAAGACGAAGTTAGCGATACTGTAGCGGTAATGGGCGGGGAAGATTGGGAGTTTTGGATTAAAGATATTAAGGACGCGGGCCTTCTCGCCTCTGGTTGTCAGACAGTTGCTTTTACCTACATTGGAAGTGAATTGACCTGGCCCATTTATTGGGAAGGTACGCTTGGACAGGCGAAGATGGATCTAGATAGAGCTCAAAGGGCTATTTCTTCTAGTCTCGAAAGTCTTGGCGGTTCAGCTAGGGTTGCAGTGCTAAAGGCTATAGTGAGTCAGGCTAGCGCGGCGATTCCGGTGGTTCCCCTTTATGTGGCTTTGCTCTTTAGAGTGATGAAGGATCAGGGTGTGCACGAAGATTGTATAGCGCACATTTCTAGGCTTTTTGGAACTCAGCTGAAGCCTGGAGCTGAACAGAGACTTGATGATTCCGACCGAATTCGCATGGACGATCAGGAGCTCACTGACGAGATTCAACAGGAAGTTAGAAGCCGATGGTCTGTCGTTCAGACAGAAAATCTTGAGGAGTACGGAGATTTGAAAGGTTTCAGAGAAGACTTTCTCAAAATCTTTGGTTTTGGTTTTGAGTCTGTAAACTATGAAGCAGAAACTGATCCTCTGGGCTCCGATATTTGAACTGGTAGTGGTCTTGGATAAAGTTTTTTTAAAAGCATGTCGAGGTGAAGCAACTCCCTACACCCCAATATGGTTAAATCGTCAAGCGGGTCGATACATGCCTGAATACCATGCGGTAAAGGGGAAGATGACCAGTTTGGAGTTTTTCAAGAATCCAGAAAAAGCCGCGATTGCCACACTCGATGCACAACGAATCTTAAATACTGATGCTGCCATTATGTTTGCGGATTTGTTGCCTATCATGGAGCCCATGGGTTTAGAGCTCGATTACGTCGAGAAAGTAGGTCCAGTATTTTCTAATCCCGTGCGTTCGCAAAAAGACGTAGAGAAATTAAGAGTCGTGGAAGCAGAGGTTGGGACACCTTACATCGAGCATACGGTAAAGAATATCCTCTCAGAGTTGCCAAAAGAGATAGCATTGATTGGTTTTGCTGGCGCCCCTTTTACATTGGCCTCTTACGCTATTGAGGGAGGGTCTTCTAGGAACTACACCTTTGTGAAAAAGATGATGTATCAGAAACCAGAGCTTTGGGATTTGTTGGTTTCCAAGTTGGTTGATCAGGTTGGCAGTTACCTCGATCTGCAAATATCAGCGGGTGTCGAGGCGGTCCAGCTTTTTGACACTTGGGTAGGGAATTTATCTCGGCAGGACTTCGAGCAGTTTGTTAGGCCACATCTTAAAAGATTATTGGATAATCTTTCGGGAAGAGTGCCGATTATCTACTTTGGGACGGGTAACCAACATTTATTAGCATCTCTCTCAGATCTATCAATCGATGTCTATGCCTTTGACTGGCGAACCCCAATGAGAGCCACTTGGGATGAGTTGGCCTGTCGGTCGGTACAAGGAAATTTAGACCCGATCGTACTTTGTTCTGATCAAAACACGATCAAAAACCAGTCCCAGCAGTTATTGGATAGTGTTGGAGGCAGGCCCGGTCATATATTTAATCTTGGTCACGGGATTATTCCTGAGACCCCGGTGGATAATGTGAAATATTTGGTCGATTGGGTCCATCAAACGACAGAGAGTTCTACAGGTTAAAGTCTTTAGGGGGGAGATAATCGCGAGGGAGAAGGTCCTCACGATTTCTATCCGGAATTAGCAAGCCGTTTTTTTTCAGGGCCTCGAACAGAATCGACTCATGCTGGGTTGCCCATCCCTTTTCAGCATCTAGCCAACATTCTGCACAGACCAATAATTTGTAGCCGTTAACAAGTTCCAATTGCTGGCAAGNTGTCAAGCAAATAGCGCATTGACTATNCATGGTTCACTTTTGAAGGACTAATCGAGGTACTTGTCCGTTACGGCACCCTCACTGGCCGTGCTTACGAGCTTTGCGTATTTCGCCAGTGTNCCGATCTTTGTATAGGGNTCTGGTTTAGACCATTTGGCCCGTCGAACATCCCATTCCTCTTTAGAGATTAGCAAGTTGATCTCGCAAGTTTCTGCGTTAATCGCGATGGAATCTCCATCTTCAATCAAAGCGATCGGCCCACCTTCAAAAGCCTCAGGGGTAATGTGACCAATTACAAAACCATGTGAGCCGCCAGAGAATCGACCATCNGTAATTAGTGCGACATGCTCGCTGAGGCCTCTACCATTGATGGCACTGGTTGGACTGAGCATTTCTCGCATCCCTGGCCCGCCTTTAGGCCCTTCATATCGAACNACGACTACATCTCCTTTATCGACGCTTCCATCCATTATGGCTTTCATTGCAGCTTCTTCTCCTTTGTAACACTTGGCAGTGCCTTCAAAGGTAAGACCTTCATGACCGGTAATCTTCGCTACGGCGCCCTCGGGAGCGAGATTTCCTCTGAGAATAACCAGGTGACTGTCTTTTTTGATCGGGTTGCTAAGGGGTCTTATGATTTTTTGATTCGCAGGGTAATCTTCAACATGTTCAAGGTTTTCAGCGAGCGTTTTGCCCGTTACAGTCAGACAGTCCCCCTTTAGAAGGCCCTCTGCCAATAAGAGCTTCATGAGGGGTTGTATGCCTCCTATTTCAATCAACTCGCTCATAGCATACTGGCCAGCGGGACGCATATCCGCGAGAACGGGTACGCGTGTCCCTATTCTACTAAAATCGTCGAGTTCTAGCTTGATACCAGCGGCGTGGGCAATCCCCAAAAGATGTAGGACTGCATTTGTTGATCCTTCAAGTGCAATAGACACTGTGATGGCATTCTCGAAAGATTCTTTGCATAGGATGTCACTAGGCTTAATACCTAATCTGATAAGATTACGCACTGCGGCTCCAGCATTCCTGCTATCGATTTTTTTTGCTTCGCTGACCGCATTTTGAGCTGAACTATTTGGTAGAGAAAGCCCAAGAGCTTCCATTGCTGAGGCCATTGTGTTTGCAGTATACATTCCGCCGCAGGATCCCGGACCAGGTATCGCTGTTGATTCGACTTCTTTTAGCTCNATATCAGAAACGCTCCCAGCCGCATGTCCTCCAACTGCCTCAAACACAGAGACGATATCTCTTCTTTCTTTGCCGGGGAGTATCGTGCCCCCGTAAACAAAAACGCTCGGTCGGTTGAGGCGTGCCATGGCTATTCCACACGCTGGCATGTTTTTGTCGCAGCCACCTATTGCGACAAATCCATCGAATCCTTGAGCGGCCACGACAGTTTCGATTGAATCTGCGATAACTTCCCGTGACACCAGGGAATAACGCATGCCTGGCGTTCCCATTGAAATACCGTCAGAGACGGTGATGGTATTGAATTGTACTGCCTTGCCGCCTGCTTCATTTGCACCTATTTCGGCCTGATCGGCTAACTCATTGATATGCATATTGCAGGGAGTGATCATGCTCCAGGTTGAAGCAATACCTATCTGAGGTTTCTTAAAATCATCTTCTGAAAAACCAACCGGATATAGCATTGCCCGGCTGGGCGCTTGTTCTACCCCATCAACAACGATAGAGGAATGTTGCCGTTCATCAGCCATGTTTGCTTCCTTTTTGTTTGGTTGGATTGTTGGTCATGTCAACGATTTTGAAAGTATTTGAGACTGTCTTTGCCAATTGTATAGTTCCTTTTTTTGCGCGGGCAGAGCCTCCAAAGAGGAATCCGAGAATCCTTTGGCTAAAAACCATTCTCTTGCTTGAGTAGTCAAAACAAACAGGGTTTCAGAACCATTTTTCCTTGCGATTTCTTCGCTGGCTGATAAAAGTTCAGTCCCGATATGTTTAATGTGGTCTTTTCCTCGATAGTCTGAATGTACTGCGATGCAAGCTAGTTCGGCCATATCCCCGTGGTGAAAGACTGCGCAGCAACCAATGATTGCCTCATTTTGTTTTGCGACCAGGAAAAATTCTATGTCCTCTTCCATTCTTTCTNTTGAACGCTTTACAAGTGCTCCTGTTTTTTCAAGTGGCCTTATGATAGACAAAATACCAGCCACGTCTCCAAGGCTCGCTTTGGATATTTTATAGTCAGCGCTTGCTGGTATTTGGTTTCCCGGATTCATTTCTTCACACTTAACAAAGTCCCTGGATCAAAAAATGTTTGCTTGGTCCAAAGCTCTTAAAAAATCTGGGATTATAGTCTTAGTCGCAAAGCATGAGAAATCTGAGATACGTGACTAATTCGATGTTTTTTGGTGCAATAGCTCACCCGTTCCAAAAATTTTAGAGAAAGATATTGTCTGATGTGAATTTTGCTGATCGAGATGGTTGGATTTTTATGGATGGTGAAATGCTCCCTTGGAGGGATGCTAAGGTTCATGTTCTAACTCATACCCTGCATTATGGTTTAGGCGTTTTTGAAGGGGTAAGAGCTTACAAAACACCAACTGGAACAAGCATATTTAGATTAAATGAGCACACTAACCGTCTGTTTGAATCTGCTCATATTTTAGGTTTGACAATTCCCTTCACGAAAGAAGAGCTTAATGAAGCTCAGGTTCAGGTGTTTCTCCGGAACGACCTGGAAGAGGGTTACCTTCGTCCGATGGTTTTCCTAGGCAGTGAGGCTATGGGCATTCGCGCAAAGGACTTGACTGTTCATGTATCCATTGCGGCTTGGCCTTGGCCCGATTATATGGACCCCGACTCTCGGGAAAAAGGAATCAAGGTCAGAACCTCTTCTTATACTAGACATCATGTAAATATTACGATGTGCAAAGCGAAATCAAATGGTAACTACACCAATTCGATTCTAGCGCTCCATGAAGCTTTAGATAGCGGATGTGATGAAGCTCTACTTCTAGATAATGAGGGTTATGTTGCTGAGGGAAGCGGAGAGAATGTGTTTTTGATCAAAGATGGCGTTTTGCACACACCGGAATTGACTTCATGTTTGGCGGGAATCACGAGGTCTACCGTTTTTACTTTAGCTAAAGAATTGGGTTTACAGATTTTGGAAAGGCGTATAACTCGGGACGAGGTGTATATCGCAGATGAAGCATTTTTTACAGGTACGGCGGCTGAAGTCCTGCCCATTCATTCTTTAGACGGAAGGACGATTGGTGGAGGCTCAAGAGGACCGATCACCGAGAAGATTCAGTCGGCCTACTTCGATCAGGTGAGAGGCAATCGCTCTGTCAATGAAGAATGGCATACTCTAGTGAAGTAAAGTTATTGATTGTGGCACCGGCCTGGGTCGGGGACATGGTCATGGCTCATTCACTAATACTATCTCTGTCGCGTCGACCGATTGTAAAGATCATAGACGTGTTAGCACCACCTTCAACTCTCCCAATAGCCTCTCGGATGAAGGAAGTGAGGAAAACTTATTCGCTTGATGTTGGTCATGGTCGGCTAGGCCTCAGCGCAAGAATGAAAGCGGCTGCGCTGATGAGAGAAGAAAGTTACGACGAAGCCTATGTTCTGCCAAATTCATGGAAGTCTGCTTTAGTCCCTTTTCTAGCGAGAATAAAAAAACGGGTTGGCTGGGTGGGCGAGATGCGCTACGGAATATTGAATGATGTACGATCCCTAGATAAGAAGGCCTTACCTCTAATGGTTGAACGGTACTCCGCTTTATCGATAAATACAGTTGAACAGTTTGTGAGACCTGCGTTAGATCCAGTTTTAGATTATGACTCAGAAAATCGATCAAGGTTAGTGTCGAAATATAACCTTTCTACAACTGGTGCTATCGCACTTGCCCCGGGAGCCGAGTTCGGCCCGGCAAAAAAATGGCCAATCTCATACTTCGCGGATGTAGCGAAATATTGTTTGGAAAATGGACGACAGGTATGGCTACTTGGTTCGAAAAAAGACGAGAGTGATTGTGAGTTTATAGAAAACAAAGCAAGCGATGTGATTAATCTCGCCGGTCAGACGTCTTTAGAGGATGTCGTAGACATAATTTCTTTAGCAGATACATTAGTTTGTAACGATTCGGGGTTGATGCATGTTTCTGCCGCACTTAACACAAAAACAGTAGCTTTGTTTGGCTCCA
>PBUF01000129.1 GCA_002727775.1 Gammaproteobacteria bacterium | reverse complement strand
CGATCAACGCTAGGAATCTCAAGTATCTGGTCCTCTTCGGGCGTCAGAAAGTGTAAGCCTTGCTTTTTCAAAACCCGAGCGTGCTCACCTCGCGCTACTAGAGTGACCTGTTTGCCACTCAGCCAGAGCCTGGCACCTATGGTTGAACCAACAGCTCCACTTCCATAGATTAGATATTGCCAACAATTCTCTTGATCACTTATCGAGTTCATTGTTGCTATCGCAAAATCAGTGGGTAGTCGATTTCTGCACCCCAAAACACCTGCGCAACACTCGAATACCTCGATTCATTTACAAAACCATGATGTCTAAGCGTTTCCATATCACGACGAATTCGTTCCAAAGGTTGTTTTCTATCAGCGACAGTAGTGCCCGCAGCGTTAGTCACCAAGTTCAACACTTGCGCACATTCTTGTACCGCATGCACACCCGCTAAATATAAGTCAGCCTTGTCTTCCTCTGTAAACTCTCGTTCTTCCCTCGTAAACATCCAAGCTTTCTCTAGCTCCTCATAGAAGAAACTTCTGGCCGCACGATAGATGGCCCTCGCTTTTCCAAAATGAAACTGCGCCAATTGACGACTCTTCAANTTAGTATTCGTAGCGTAGGGGGTCTTTTCTAAAGCCAAGTCCTGCANCAAANCGAGCGATTTTCTTGCAAGACTAAATGCNATCGGCACGTAGGTAGCAAACACTATCCTGGCCGGTGCTCGATAAAGTAANCCAGAATAATAACGATTATTACTAGNTGNATTGCTGGAGGGAAAATTAATGAGATTCTTAGGCACGCACAACTGGTTTGCACGAACACTATTGCTACCCGAGCCACGCATNCCCAGACTATCCCAGTNGTCCAAGATCTCACAATCATCCATTGGTAACAGNACNGTAGCCAGTTCATTCTCNAAGCGAACAGGTGACAACATCCACTCAGCGTGGCGACAACCGCTAGCAAAATGGTTGACCCCGTCAATTTGATAGCAGTCTTCTTTTTCAACAGCTTGATAAGGANTATTACCNCTCGCNGATAACAAGGTATCTGGGTTCTCACGGAAGATCATTTCAATTACTTCATCGTTCCAAGCGGCTCCAGCCAGTCTCGCCGCATTAAAAACCATGACAAACCACGCCGCGCTAGCATCTATATCGGCTATCGCCTCCGTCACACGGGCACATTCTATTGGTGTAATCTCGTAACCCCCAAGCCCTGAGGGCAGGAAGAATCTGGGAACNCCTATTCGGATCAGGGCTTCGATAGTTGAAGGGTGGAGCTGTCCCTTCTCCTCTGACCAACCCACATGATCTGAGATCAGAGGTTTGAACTTTTCAACATTATCCAGAATACCTTCAATATCCAATTTACCGCCTTTTTGCCCATGCCTCTTTGATTTCAACGCGCATCCTCAGCATACAAAGGCGCTGAGAAATCTCCAAATAGCATTTCTCTATTTGAATATGAAAATCCTCGAAGCCGCCTCTTTACTCAATAACTAAAAAGCCTACAAAAACTCATCAGCTCTCGTCAGAAAATGAAGATATTATGGATTCGGAGTATGTAAATGGTTGAGTTAGAAAGAGATAATGGTNTTTGTATTTTAGGTAGTTTATTTGCTATTCAATTATTGAGAAATTTAGGTATGCTAACCTTCTCATTTGCCAGACCTGTATACATATACAGTGTTAATTTCCTCGGCAGGGTGTTTGCACAGCCTGGTCTGGCAAGTGAGACCAAACCTATATCAACTCATTTCTTTTATTAACTCTTCCCACCGATAAGATCTGTCGGCTACAGCAAAGAAGTCATCGTTCAGCAATGATTCCTTTGTGTTGTATTTTTTTGGTAGTCCGGAGATATCGAAAAGCTCCCCGCCAGCGGCTCGCAATACCGCGTGAGCGGCCGCTATATCCCATTCATTTGTGGGGCCGATTCTAGGATAGAAGTCGGCTCCACCAGACGCCAAAATGCACAGCTTCAGAGAACTGCCCACCGATTTTTTTTCAATCTCAGGAAACTGCTCTTTCATTTTAACTAAGAAGTTTTCAAGCTTTTCTCCTCCATGACTTCGACTTGCCACTACTGTCAATTCTGAGCGATCAGCCATGCTACGACCGAATAATTCGTTCGATACATCGCCTGCCTCGAGAACAGCCAGCCCTTCATCCAGATCTCCAATATAAACTTCGCCAGCCACCGGAACACCAACTAACCCAAGAACAGCTTCGTTTTGTCTTATCAGTGCAATATTCACTGTAAACTCGCCATTTCGATTTACAAATTCTTTAGTGCCATCAAGCGGGTCCACTAACCAATACTCTGACCAAGTGCTCCTTTCTTCATATCCAGGAACTGTCGACTCCTCCGATAGAATAGGGATATCCGGAAACAACCGACCTAAACCTTCAACAATGATCTCATGAGATGCCAGATCGGCTTTTGTTAGAGGAGACTCGTCTTCTTTATGTTCAACCGAAAATTCGGTCTCGTAAATCTCCATTATCGCTTGGCATGCGTCCAAGANNATTTTCTTTAATTCAACTAAGTCTTGATTCTTCAAAGTCGGTCTTCCATTAATCCAAAAACAGTGGCTTACAGAGAGTTANGGCAGCAATCGCTCGAGCCTCGCTAAACTCCTCGCTTGAAATCAAACCATCCAAATCCGCTAGCGGCCAGCGCACCAATTCCAGAGGCTCNGGCTCATCTCCCTNTAANTGTTTGGGATAAAGATCTTTNGCAAACATCACGTTGATTGTAAANCCCATGTGACTCGGGGCCAGACTCAGCTCTTTGACAAATTGCACCGATTTCGCCGAAAAGCCAATCTCTTCCGCCAGCTCTCTACACGTCGCCTCCTTTAAAGGCTCACCAGTCTCACAAGAACCCTTTGGTAGAGAAAGTCTAACCTCATGAAAACCTGCGCAATATTCTCTAACCAGCATAATTTCAGCATCATCGCTCACGGCAACTATTATTACAGCTTCATTCCCTATTTTAGGTAATCGCTGGTACTTACGTTCTACGCCATTACTAAAGCGCAAATCCAAGCTCTCTACAGTGAATGCGCCAGTGTTTGCCAAAACATCTTTGTTCAAAATTTCAGGTAGGGCCATTCGATCTGGTTAACTCCATATGAAACCTGCTAGATTGTAACCTGTTTAATCAGCCAAAGAGCCAAGACTAAATAACAAATGCGGCCGGATTCTCAAGAAATTCTTCTACCATGGGATGATATTGATACTATTCTCCTAGACATGGACGGTACTATTCTAGACCTGAATTATGACAACCATGTATGGAACCAAGCGCTTCCATCCGCTTATGCTGAGAAACACTCTATCAATGAAGAAGCAGCCCGATCTAAGTTAATCGGCCATATGCAAGAAATTCATGGGACCATCGACTTCTATAGTTTCCCCTATTGGGCCCAATATACTGGACTGGACATAACCGCTTTGCACCGCGGCTTTACTGAATTAATTCAGTTCCGACCCGGCGCAATGGCATTCCTAAAATGGGCAAAAACAAAAAAGAAAGAGACGATCATCGCAACTAATGCTCACCCCGAATCGATCCAAATCAAAAATGAGGTCAGTGCGCTCTCTTCACACGTCAACCACATAACCTCTAGCCATCAATACGGATACCCAAAAGAAACTCCTGAATTTTGGGAGAACTTGCAAGCTGAACACCAATTCAATAAANCGAAAACACTTTTCATTGATGACAACGCTCCAGTAATTGATTCGTCTAGAAATTATGGAGTGGCATACAATCTGATAGTCGCCAGACCAGATTCACAAAAGCCCGTAAAAACTAATTTGAGCTACCCTTCTTTCGATCACTACGAAGAGGTATGCCCACAAATCAAGACAAACAATTAACATCGTGGAGAGTCGTCCTAAACAGGAAAAGCTGAGGGTTGATCGATGGCTTTGGGCTGCCAGATTCTTCAAAACTCGTTCACTGGCTAAAAGCGCTATTGAAAATGGTAAAATAGAGCTAAACGGTAATCGAATAAAAGCCTCCAAAGAAATAGCTCAGGGAGACCTTCTATCGGTTCGGCGCGGAGATACAGTTCAGGTCGTTACAGTATTGGCTTTGACCGACAAAAGAGGCTCCGCAACCATCGCACAAGGCCTTTACGAAGAGACGGAACAAAGCATATTAGAAAGAGCGATAGTTACAGAAAAAAAGAAAATTATCCGAGCCGGTTACTCTTCTCCAAAAAGCAAACCATCAAAGAAAGACCGACGCAAAATCGCAGAACTGCAGATGAATGGGGACACCTACAATTAACTAGGCGAGCAGATGACTTTTACAAAAATCATTTCCCGAAACCTAGCACTAAACTAGTCCACTCTCTCTGAACCAATCTCCCGGTGTAGCCACAATGCCGCTTACATTGCAAATTGACCTTAAATCGCAGTACCAATAATGTCTCGAAACTGCTGAGAGATAATGAGCATCACGTTGCCTAGGGTAAATCTAAATTCAATTTTGACCTCCGANCGGCTAGCCAAGCTAAAAACCGCAGGTGTTTACTTACCAACGTTACAGAGAGGAATAGAAAAAGAGGCCTTAAGATCTATGCTGGACGGTGGTCTATCGCAAGCGGCACACCCAAGAATATTGGGCTCTCCTCTGACTAATCCCAACATAACAACGGACTTTTCAGAAGCACAAGTCGAATTAATTACCCAGGTCCATCCATCTATTACTAATTGCCTTCAAGAGTTAGCGGAAATTCAAACTTTTGTCTCTGATAGCCTAGAAGAAGAATTGCTTTGGCCATTTAGTATGCCCTGCAATATTAAGGAAGATGACTCGATACCCATCGCTCAATATGGCTCAACAAACCTTGCCAAAGCGAAAACAATCTATCGAAGAGGACTTAGCAATAGGTACGGATCTAAAATGCAAACCATTTCAGGCATCCACTACAACTTTTCCTTATCTGACGCTTGCTGGGAAGAACTCGGATATTCTGATCAAGAATCCAGAACCCGAGGCTACTTCGATTTAATAAGAAACTTCCGTCGTTGGTCTTGGCTTCTGGTATATCTGTTCGGTGCGTCGCCCACCATTCCTAAACAATTAGTTCCGGCTTCTGATTTAGCTAGCTTGAGCTTTCTGGATGATCAAAACTTTTATATGCCACACGCTACCAGCTTGAGAATGGGACCGATGGGTTATCAAAGTACCGCTCAAAACAATCTGGCAATCTCTTATAACTCTTTGGAAGACTATCTAGAAGGAATGGCCCTCGCCTTAAGCCAAACACACTCTGAATACCAAAAGGTCGGTTTGAAGCAAAACTCTATCTATCAACAACTAAACACAGCAATTTTGCAGATCGAAAACGAATTCTATGGTTACATTCGACCAAAACGCAGCCTTTCAGATGGAGAAAGGCCAATAACTGCACTAAAAAAACACGGAGTCGAATACGTTGAAGTCCGATGCCTAGACCTAGACCCTTATTTGTCAACGGGTATCGACAGCAAGCAAATACAATTTATCGACACCTTCTTGATGTTGTGCCTTCTATGCGAAAGCCCTCCTGATTCGGCTGAAGAGAATAGGTTGATCAATGAGAACAACGCATCAGTCGTTAATTGGGGGCGCAAACCTAAGTTAGCTCTTAACAACCCTGATCAAATTGAAATGAAGGACTGGGCTCAAGAACTCATCATGCAGTGTCAACCGATTGCCGAAATTTTTGATGCTAATTGCCAGAACCCAACCTATTCTGAAGCAATTGCAATTCAGCTCGAAAAACTTACCAATCCCAGCCTAACCCCCTCAGCAAAGCTCTTGGATCACATTAAGAACTCAAGCAGGTCATTTTTCGAGTTAGGCGTTGAGCTTGCGGAGCAACACAAGCAGCAGAATCAAACCAATACTGTATCAATAGAGAGCCAATCTCGGTTGGCAGAGAAAGCCAGGGCCTCATTACAAAGCCTGAATGATCTCGAGCTTATCGAAGAGGAGTCATTTGAGAGCTTTCTTTTGAAATACACATCCATCTAAAACAATGAACTTTCTGTGTCATAGTGAGATCGCACTCTATGTTGCTCGAGAAACCCATCTCCCTCAATCAACAGTTAATGGCCTGTTAGCTGGGGCGGTACTTGGCGATTTTTCGAAAGGGCGGATTCAAGATTCTTGGGATCGAGAGCTCTCCCTGGGAATCAAATTGCACCGAAAAGTTGATGCTATTTCTAATCAAAACAAAGTAATCAAATCGGCGTGCAGCAGATTTCCAAAAAAAGTGCGGAGAATCGCTCCAATCCTGATAGATGTAATCTCTGACTTCTTTTTAGCGACAAATTGGTCTTCGTACCAAAGAATAAAGATAGAACCCTTTGCCAATATGTGCCACTCCGCTTTAGACGCGCATGCAAGTAATTTCAATGCAGGTGCAAACGGAAAAAAATTCGTTAACTATATGAAAGAAACAGGGCTTCTCGTAAGAAGCTCCCACTGGTCAACAATTGAGCAGACTACCCGAAGTGTTATCAAGCGCCTAAACAGGGAAGGCGATTTGTCCAATNNTCTAAAAGTTATNACAGCTAAACAAGAATTATTNCTNGAAGACTTTGAAGAATACTATCCGCTAATNAGGCAAGAGGNNTTGGAATGGTTATCTAAANCNCANTCTTGAGCTNANTGTTGAGAAATTTTTGCTGCAGATTTGATAGGCTTCTNGTTTTGTCGATAATGAGCAGNTGGTTCCTACGAGGAGATTAGATAGTCAGTGAAAGCCGTGATTTGCAATTCTTTTGGTCCTATAGACTCATTATCGTTAGAGAACGTTGAGGGCTTTANATCAAACGAGGAGGANGTGGAGGTCGNGATTAAAGCAGCGGCTCTAAACTTTCCAGACGTGTTAATGGTTGAGGGTAAATACCAGTCCTTACCCAAATTTCCCTTCAGTCCAGGCGGTGAGTTTGCAGGTATTATCACAAAAGAATCGAACAGCGACAGCCGATTCAAAGTTGGCGACGCGGTGTTTGGCGCCANAGGGCACGGNTGCTTGGCAGAAAAAATTGCCCTTTCCCCCGAGTAAATTNAGNCATAAGCCAGAACACATGAGTTTCGAAATTGCNGCTGGTCTTANCACGACTTACGGCACCTCCTACTACGCTCTTAAACAGAGAGGCAACTTGGCTAAGGGAGAAACTCTGCTGGTACTCGGGGCGGCTGGTGGGGTTGGTCTAGCTGCAGTTCAACTTGGCAAGGCAATGGGTGCTAGGGTTATTGCCGCTGCCAGCAGTCGTGAAAAACTCGAGATCGCTAAATCCCATGGAGCTGATGAACTAATAGATTACAGTGGTGGAGAACTCAAGGAGCAGGTTAAATCGCTAACNAATGGCAAAGGTGCGGATGTGATCTATGACCCTGTTGGAGGNGAGCTATTTGACCAGTGCATGCGATGTATCAACTGGTATGGAAGGATTTTGGTGGTTGGGTTTGTAGGTGGAGAGATTCCAAGAGTACCAACCAACCTTATTTTACTAAAAAGCTGCCAAGTTATCGGCGTATTCTATGGGGCGTTTTCTGCTAGATATCCGTTAGAAAACGAGCGTAATTTTCAAGAAATATTAGACTACGTCGAAAAAGGNGNCGTAATTCCTCTCACAGGTAAAACTTTCCCCTTGGAAGANTATAAAGAAGCTCTNACCTGTNTGGCAGAAAGGCGTGCTATCGGAAAAATAGTGGTGAAAGTTCAATGAAAGAAATTAGGTTAACAACAGAAGAGCGNTCTCTGCTAACTTGCCTCATATGCGGCGGAGTTTTAACCATAGGGTTATTTCTCGAGCATGTTATGAGCTTAAACCCATGCCCTCTTTGCCTCGTTCAGCGATTCTGGTTTTTACTTTGCGGCATGGTCGCCTATTTGTCACTTCTGCATAATCCAAATTTTGGCATTTACCCTTTGTTGACCATTGGAGCGGCAAGTGTCGGGGCAGGGTATGCCCTGTGGCATCTTTTGCTTCAATTTAACATTGTCCAAGCTACAAGTTGCTCTCCACCGATTAGCTTTCTGGTATCATCACCAGATCAGCTAATAAGTGTCTTGTGGGACTCCTTTAAAGGTATAGTCGGATGTAACACTCGATACTGGACGATCCCTATTCCAGCCTGGGCGTTAGCTGGCTTCAGTCTAATAATCTTTAATGCTTGGTCCCAGTTGAGAGCCATAATAAAGAACGCATGATTTTTAACATTGAAAAATAACGCCTAAAACTAATAACTTAGGGAAATCAAAGAGATAGCGCGCCAGACTTGTCGCCACGTCGTTTAACGTGTTAGTATTGTCAACAGGTTATTCACACGATCGCTAAAAATACTAATAATAGTGAATCAGGCGCAGGGATCTCTCGTAGTACTTTCTGCACTAGCCTAAAATTTAAGAACCAATAATCAAAGCAAATTGGTCGTAATAAGACTAAAGGCTGTTTTGGGGAATGGAAATAAGTTAAGTAAGGTTAAACGCAGACTATGGAAAACCGAACGCGCAGAGTTTTAGTGATTAATGGCAAAGGAGGTTGCGGAAAAACCACTATCGCAACCAATCTAGCTGTTACGTTTTCCAGCATGCAGCACACAGTTGCACTCATGGACAACGACCCTCAAGGAAGCAGTACCCATTGGGCAGAAGTTAGACCCGCAGGTCTTGCACCCGTAAGCACAATCGCCTCTCATCAGCGGCCAAACATGTACCAAACCTCTTCTTTTCACAATCGGGTTCCCAGTGATACGGAAATAATTGTTGTTGATGGACATAGCAATGCCAGGGGCAAAGACCTTGATTCATTATTGAGACAAACAGATTTGATTTTAGTGCCTATATTGCCATCGGCTATCGACATACGAGCAGGCAGTCGATTTATTACTGACTTAGTGACTAACAAGCAATACCGCCTAAACCCAAGACCCATTGGGGTAATTGCAAATCGAGTCCAACCGAACACAGAAGGTCACGACAAACTGATTAATTTTTTGAGTTGCCTAGACGTTCCGGCAGTTGCCCAATTTCGAGACTCTCCAATTTATGTAGATGCCGCAGAACAAGGCCTGGGCGTTATGGATATGATCGACATTCGAGCTGCAAGAAAAGAAGCTGTAGCATGGAAAAATCTCGTTAAATGGGTATCAACAAAACTTAATACTAAGAATTCATCTGGCCTAAAAGTTGCTAAAAAACCGCTAGCAGCCTCCAAGAAGGACATCACTTCCGGATACAGTCAGTCTGCCGAAATTTAGCATTTTAACTCGTCACTTTGTAAGCCTTTGACAAAGCGTTAACCGAGTTTCTCATTCACTATGGGTCCAGACCACGTTTAAATGACTTTCTTAGTTAAAAACTCGACCACATACATTAAGTAGAAAAATAACCATGAATCGAACATTCCCGACTACTCGACTAAGAAGAAACCGTTCAACGGGATTTATCAGGAAATTAGTGAGCGAAAATAAAATCGACACTTCTGATTTGATCTATCCTATGTTCCTTATCGACGGAAAAAACAAAATCGAACAGATAGATTCGATGCCTGGAATTGTCAGACACTCACTTGATAACTTTCTCAAAGAAGCGGAAGAGGTCTACAAACTCGGTATTCCTGCAATAGCAATCTTTCCCAATATCGAAGCGAGTTTACGAGATGCTGAAGGGAGCGAGGCTACAAATCGAGAAGGCCTGGTGCCTAAAGCAGTGAGAGAAATAAAAAAACACCTTCCTGAGCTAGGCGTCATGACCGACGTAGCACTAGATCCCT
>PBUF01000128.1 GCA_002727775.1 Gammaproteobacteria bacterium | reverse complement strand
TCAACTCACTTTAGGGCGATTTTAGGAGAAGAGGTTGAAATTTATTTCAAAATTAGAAACCCGATGGGCTCATTCGAATTCTTTACTTTGTGTGGGCCTGGACCCCCAATTGGATAGAATCCCGGAGCGCTTTAAAAAACAGAATTCTCCCTATCTAGATTTTTGTACAGCAATAGTCGAGGCGACTCATGAGCTGGTTTGTTGCTTCAAACCGCAGGTAGCCTATTTTTCTGCGGTAGGAGCCGAGGATCAGCTAGAAAAGTTAGTGTTGTATATCAAAGAACAGCACCCGGATATTCCCGTAATTCTTGATGCAAAGCGAGGCGATATCGGGAGCACGGCAGCTCTTTATGCTAAAGAGGCCTATGAGCGTTATGGTGCAGACGCGGTGACGGTTAATCCTTATTTGGGCTTCGAAAGTATCGAGCCGTACATGAAATATGAGGACAAAGGCATTGTTGTCTTGTGCAGGACGAGCAATCCTGGAAGCGACTGGCTACAGAAAGATAAGAAAGATTNAGTNCCNGTNTATCAGCGTGTCGCCNANCAAGTGGCAGACTGGAACAAAGAGGANCAGTTTGTNTTGGTNACCGGAGCTACTTACCCTGAAGAACTGGGAGAAGTNAGAAAGATNGTGGGTAGAATGCCATTATTGGTNCCCGGNATAGGAGCNCAGGGTGGCGATNTCAAATCGGTTCTNGAAGTNGGNNTGGATCAAAANGCTCAAGGTTTGATTATTTCTAGTTCTCGAGAAATACTCTACGCNCANGAGAANNCGNACANNGATNNCNCGNCGGATTNGGAAAAATTAAGNGAAGCGGGTATTGTTGCCCGACAAACTNGGGATATGATAAATAAATTTAGGTAAATNNANTAANTNATTGATAAATAATNAATCTTTCAGTAGATTTTTNGCGATAATCGTTTGTTGAATCTGACTNGTGCCCTCGTAGATTCTGAATANCCNGACATCTTTATAAAANCGNGTNACNGCGTACTCGTCGATGTAACCAGCGCCTCCATGGATCTGAACTGCTCGATCTGCCACTCTGCCGACCATCTCAGTGGCGAACAGCTTACAACAAGATGCCAGCATGTTAATGCTTTCACCCGCGTCCCGGCGAGATGCGGCGTCCAATACCATGGACTCGGCCGCGTAGCACTCTGCCTGGCTATCGGCGAGCATCCCCTGAAGAAGTTGGAATTCGGAGATCGCTTGGCCGAATTGCTTTCTGTCTTTTGAGTAGGATACAGAGAGCTCGATCAACCGTTTTGCGCACCCGACCGACAGAGCAGAGATGTGTAGCCTACCACGGTCTAACGTTTTCATGGCGGTTTGAAAGCCTTTGTTTAGCTTTTCACTACCTCCTATCATTTTATCTTTCGTTATTCGACACTCGTCTAGAATGACATCGCAAACATGAGCGCCTTGCTGGCCCATCTTCTTATAGGGTTTACCAAGAGATAACCCTGGGGTTGAGGCGTCGACAAGAAATGCACTAACTCCCCTGGAGCCTGGTTCGTTTGCATCGGTGCGGGCGAATACCGTAAACAGGCCTGCATTGGGTGCGTTGGTGATGTATCTTTTGGTTCCCGATAGGATGTAATCATCGCCATCGAGTATGGCTTTGGTTTGTACAGAGGCAGAATCTGAACCTGCTTCGGGTTCTGTCAGCGCAAAGGAGCCAATAATCTCACCCGAGGCTAGTCGAGGTAAATAGTAGTCTTTTTGTTCCTGTGTTCCGTCCATTACCAGGCCTTGCGAGCCTATGCCGTTGTTGGTTCCAAAGATAGATCGAAAAGCAGGAGCCGTTCTGCCGAGTTCGAGCACCACCTGGCACTCTTCATAGGTATTAAGACCTAAGCCTCCATATTCCGTGGGAATAGTAAGGCCAAACAATCCGAGCTGTTTCATCTCCTCTATAATTTCAGCGGGTATTAGATCGTCGTTGGCAACCTGCTCTTCTAGAGGTATCAGTCGTTCATTTACAAATCGTCGTACAGTATCTACAAGTTGATTTAGCGTGGATTCTTCTAGTGGCATGGTTACTACTCGGACGGCTGGAGGCCGGAATTATACAGATAATAAGACTTCGTAACGGAGTTTTTTTGCGGTTGAATGAACTTAGAAAGTACTAAATTTAGGAGTTGAAGTTGAGTTCTAGCTCGAATAGTCTTTCGGCCTCTGACGTAATTCATAAGGCTAGAAATGAGCAGTGATAAGGTACCCTTTTCCTGGGAAGACCCCTTTTTGTTGACTGAACAATTGACCGAGGAAGAGCGGCTCGTTGAGTCGAGCGCACGGGATTTCGCTCAAGATAAGCTTATGAGCCGCGTTTTGATGGCAAATAGAGACGAGACCTTTGATCGAGAAATCATGAATGAGTTTGGCTCTCTGGGTATGCTGGGGTCAACGCTACCCGAAAAGTACGGTTGCTCGAATGCGAGCTACGTCGCGTATGGATTGATGGCTAGGGAAGTCGAGCGGGTGGACTCCGGATATCGATCGGCAATGAGCGTTCAGTCTTCGCTGGTAATGCACCCTATCTACACATATGGCAATGAAGCACAGCGAGAAAAATTTCTTCCAAAATTGGCGACTGGTGAATGGGTGGGGTGCTTTGGTCTTACTGAACCGGACCATGGCTCTGATCCCTCCAGCATGGTGACCAATGCAAAACCGGTCGACGGAGGCTATTTGCTCAACGGCGCAAAAATGTGGATTACCAACTCCCCGATATCAGACGTGGCGGTAGTGTGGGCAAAACTAGACGGCGAGATTAGGGGCTTTTTGGTCGAGAGAGGTTTTGAGGGTTTCACCACACCCAAGATCGAAGGCAAGATGTCGATGCGCGCTTCTGTGACAGGGGAAATCGTATTGTCGGACGTGTTCGTTCCGGAAGAGAATTTATTGCCAGAAGGGAAGGGGCTGGGTGGTCCTTTCGGATGTCTAAATCGCGCTCGATACGGTATCGCCTGGGGCGCTATGGGAGCGGCTGAGTTTTGCTGGCACGCGGCGCGTACNTACACGCTCGAACGCAATCAGTTTGGCAGGCCGCTCGCGGCTAACCAGCTGATCCAGAAGAAATTGGCAGACATGCAAACCGAGATTGTGCTTGGAGTGCAAGGTTGTATCAGGATGGGACGCTTGTTTGATGAGGGGAAGCTGGCGGTCGAAAATATCTCGTTGATGAAACGAAACAACTGCGGAAAGGCGTTAGAAATCGCCAGACAGGCTCGCGACATGCACGGGGGCAATGGTATCTCTGATGANTATCATGTNATTCGCCANGTNATGAACCTGGANACCGTAAACACNTATGAAGGGACCCACGATATNCACGCACTAATTCTTGGGAGAGCGCAGACTGGGCTTCAGGCTTTTACCGGCTAAATGGGGAAGAGCTCGAGCCTTTCATTGGGCGGCTGTACNCGATGCCCAAGGCTTTTTGAAGAACGACAAAGGATAAAGAAGCAGTTTCCCGAGTACTGGTCGGAGCCTGTAGGCCAGTGGGGTGATTTCAACGCCAGAATTCTCGTCATAGGACTAGCGCCTGGGCTCCACGGCGCTGCGCGAACAGGCAGGGCCTTCGTTGGCGATTCCAGCGGTGCGTTTTTGTTCTCGGCGTTATTCAGGAACGGCTTGTCCAACAGTCCAGAGCCTGGCTCGGCACGGCTTCTTGGCGTCGGTATTACTAATGCCGTCAAGTGCTACCCCCCAGCTAACAAGCCAACTGGTTCAGAGGTAAGAAATTGTGAATCGTTCTTAANGAGAGAGCTTGAATCTTATATTCGAATTAGGAATCGAGATAAGNGGTCGTTGATNGTGCTTGGGAGNATNGCACAACAAGCGACCTACGCTGCGTTAGGTGTGCGAGCGCCTTCATTTGAGCATGGTTCTTCCCATCTGGTAAGTCCGAAGCTNAGCGTGTTCACCAGTTACCACCCAAGTAGNCTCAATGTGAACACTAAGAGATTNACTGCTGAAATGCTGGATACCGTTCTGNTCGCCGCTAAAAGCTTCGTAGGCTGATAAAGGATTACTGGCGAGATTCGTTTGTTTTAGATCTGGTTGAGTCGCCCCAGTAAGGATATAGTTTCCGATCATGTCGACGCCNGTCTTTGACTCTAAAAANTTTCTTGCATCTCTNACAAAGAAGCCTGGTGTCTATCGAATGATAGACGCTGANGGAGCTATTCTTTATGTTGGTAAGGCTAGAAATCTCAAGAGCCGCGTAAGTAGCTATTTCAGAGCGTCNGGGCTGCAGACCAAGACGATNGCTATGATATCCAAGGTGGTTTCGGTNGAGGTGACGGCCACCAATTCCGAGACTGAAGCGTTGCTATTAGAGCAAAGCCTTATTAAATCAGAGAAACCACCCTACAATATCTTGTTGCGAGATGATAAATCCTATCCCTATGTCTTTCTGAGTTCAAAAGACGATTTTCCTAGGTTGTCTTTACACCGGGGTAAGAAATCCAAAAAGGGAGAGTTTTTTGGTCCTTATCCGTCAGCTTACGCAGTGAGAGAGAGTATCCAGATCCTCCAGAAACTCTTTAAGATCAGGCAGTGTAACGACACATATTTTAAAAATCGCTCTCGCCCTTGTTTGCAGTATCAAATCAAGCGGTGTTCGGCTCCGTGCACCCTAAAAATTGACAAAGAATCATATGCTGCGGATATCGAGAGAGCGCGTTTATTCCTCAAAGGCAAGAGTAGACAAGTGTTAGATGAATTTAAGCAAGCGATGAAAGACGCTTCAGACTCGATGAACTACGAGCTGGCTGCCGAGTATCGAGACCAGATCTTGCATTTGAGGAAGATTCAGGAAGAGCAGTTCGTCACGCATGAAAGTGGTGACGTAGATGTCTTTGGCCTGGCAGAAAATCTGGGCGCAATCTGCGTCCAGGTTATATACATTAGAAAGGGCAAGATGCTAGGCCAAAGAACATACTACCCCAAGGACAATTTGGGGTTGGCGCCAGAGAGGGCCTTGGAGGCATTTTTGTCTCAGTACTACTTTGGCGGTGGCTCCATGGAGCTTCCTGCTACGGTATTGATAAGCCACGCAATTCACGAAAAGGGGATACTTGAGAAGGCGCTGAGCGAAAATGCTCGGCGAAAGGTTCAGGTGCTTTCTAATGTTCGTTCTAAACGTGCAGAATGGATAAGGATGGCCGTCGAGAATGCCGAACTAAATTTGAATACTTATCAGCTGAACAAAGAAAATATATTCTCGCGATTCGAAGATTTGATGAAATTGCTTAATCTCGATGAAATACCAGAGCGACTAGAGTGTTTTGATGTGAGCCACACGATGGGCGAGGCGACAGTTGCATCTTGTGTTGTGTTTGATCACGGTGGGCCGCTGAAGACTGATTACAGACGATTCAACATAAAAGACGTGAAAGCGGGAGACGATTACGCGGCAACCGAACAAGCGCTAAGACGCAGATATTCAAGATTAAAAAGCGAAGAGGCTGTCTTGCCCGATGTTCTGGTGATTGACGGGGGTTCAGGTCAGATAAAGCGTGCGGAAAAAGTTTTAGATGAGCTTCAACTTCAGCAGATAGTGATACTCGGAATAGCAAAAGGTCCCGACAGAAAGGCCGGATTGGAGAAATATGTTTATGGTGGATTCGATTTGGATCTTGGGGACTATGCGTCAGCGTCTCAGCTGTTGCAGCATATACGAGATGAAGCTCACCGTTTTGCCATTGCGGGGCACCGCAATCAACGGCAGCGCGCTCGGACTATGTCTGAACTTGAGTCGATAGATGGGGTGGGCCCAAAGAGGAGACGACAGCTGCTGACTCATTTTGGTAGCCTCGCCGGCGTGAAAGGCGCCAGTGAACAAGAAATTGCCAAGGTGGATGGCATCAGTCATGCTATCGCCCGAGAAATATATCAAACGCTCCATCATTAGCTCGATCATCAATTGTCAATGAATTTGCCTAACATAGTCACCTTTGCCAGGATCTTATTGATCCCGGTATTTGTCGGTCTTTATTTTTGGGGTACTCCTTTGGGAAACTTTCTCTCGGGAGTATGCTTTGGGATCGCTGGGTTCACCGATTGGTTGGATGGGTATTTGGCGCGACGATTAAACCAGACGACGCCCTTTGGTCGTTTTATAGACCCCGTTGCTGATAAGTTGATCGTGGTCAGCGCGCTAGGAATATTGCTAGCTAGCTATGGGACATTTTGGTTTACGATGCCGGCTTTAATCATCATCGCCAGGGAAATTGTTATCAGTGCGCTGCGAGAGTGGATGGCCGAGGTAAATCGGTCGGGTTCTGTTCGCGTGGGACTCTTGGCAAAGGTCAAAACTGGAGTTCAGATGACTGCGATCGCGTGCCTGTTGATTGCCGAGCCCGGTGAAGTCTCCTTTTGGTTGGTGGTAGGTTATTTGCTCATATATGTCGCCGCGATTTTGACAGTCTGGTCCATGGTTAAGTACTTGATCGTGGCCTGGCCCTCTCTGCGGAGTGGTTTGACCGAAATGTCCGACAACTGACAGAGGTACGAATCGGTAATAAGTATGAGCTGAGTCTGCCATTTGGACGCTAAAATAGGTAATATGCGTCTCTCACGCGGCTGGTTGGCAGAGTGGTCATGCAGCGGACTGCAACTCCGTTTACGCCGGTTCGATTCCGACACCAGCCTCCATTAACTACTCAAGATAAGCAGGCTTGCGATTAATTGATCAGGCCTGATTTATTTTACGGTGTTTTAGCCTTAATATTTCAAGTCAGACTGCGTGCTTAATGGGGGGATAGTGTGCTAGATAAAGAGCAAAAACGTCAGTTTTATCGGGACGGCTATATTGTCATCAAGAAGGCTGTCGCGCCTGAGCTTATCGAGTCAGCACTCGGTAGGATTCGTTCAGCAAAGAAAGGAGAAAATCTTGGGGCTGAGCCGGCCATGACGGATTTGCTGAACAAATCTTCCTTGACCCCAATTCTCACCGACATGATTGGCGATTTTGATCCGCCGATCGCATGCCAGGTTGGAGTGATCAAGCCCAGGAAGGCTGGCGACCACTTTAATAACATTGGTTACCGGGACAAGGACATGCCTTATTACGGGGCTGAAACTCATATGGATGGGAGCATTACGATTGCGCAGCCGCAAGAGGTGCAGGAGGGCACCCCTCAGGAAATCTACCAACGCTATTTTGCTTCCGGGCCTAAGGGAGATCTTGGAAGAAGCGCAGACGTGATAGGGCATAACATGGTCCCGATGTTTGAAGATCCGGACATGACGCTCGGTCTTGGAAGCTTTACGGCTTTTGCTTTTGTCTGTCTCAATGATCAGACCCGGGCAGGGTGTGGCCAAACCGCTCTACTTCGTGGAGCACATCATGCCGTCGAGAAATTCTTTAGAAAACAGAGAGACATAAACAATGCGTTGG
>PBUF01000127.1 GCA_002727775.1 Gammaproteobacteria bacterium | reverse complement strand
GACGGTTCGCGTAATTTTAAGGGGATCCCCTATGCGAGCCCGCCGGTCGGTGAATTAAGATTGAAGCGCTCTATACCTCACCCGGGGTGGGCCGAGGTGCTTGACTGTAAGGAGTTTCGTGCTTGCTCGTTACAAAATCACGACTCGACCCTCTCGGCGAGTACGGCCTACCCTGGAGGGCTGTCCGAAGACTGTCTGCACCTGAACGTTTGGGTGCCGCCCGCGAGCTCTTCAGAGCAGAGGTTCCCGGTGTTTTTTTGGATACATGGTGGAGCCTTTACTGTAGGCAGTAGCAGTGAGCCAATTTATGACGGTACCTCGATCGCCGCTCATGGGATTGTNGTNGTCTCNATNAANTATCGNCTGGGTGCGCTAGGNTTCNTGAANTGNGANGNGGGCGATGCGAATTGTGGTCTGTGGGANGCGGTCAGGGCGCTNGANTGGACGCACGAAAATATTCACCNATTCANTGGTGATTCAAANAACATNACCATCAGCGGAGAGTCNGCNGGNGCTNNNGCGGTGACCTGTCTGGTGGCTTCGCCGATCGCCAACAGGCTCTTTCGCCGTGGTATCGCCATGTCTGCTGTTGCTCATTCAACTGATGATGAGCTTACGGCGAAAATGAAAACAGACCAATTTGCTCGATCGCTTGGTCTGTCAGATTCGAGTTGGAGCTCCTTTCAAGAGCCGGATGCGGATCTGATACTGACTACCCAGGGCGGTTTAACAGATCAAGCAACCGAGCAAGGATTTATGGTGGCCATGAGCACTCCGGGTTGGTCTGGCCCTAGACTCGAACATCTCCGATTAAGTTATGAGCCCGAAGACGATTCAGGGATCCATTACATCCAGGAAGCGAGAAGTGGGAATGCTAGAGCCCATAGTTTTTCTCCCTGCGTCGACGGTGAGTTGCTGCCGGGTCACCCGCTCGATCTGATCGCCAATGGTAGCGCGTCTCACATTGACCTGATGGTTGGCTCAAATCGCGAAGAAAACGGATTCAGGGCTGATAAATCCGATCCTGAGGTATCTGCCGCGTTGACTTACGGGGCGAAGGTTAACTCATGGGAAGATGTTGAAACTAGAGCGGCCTGGTTTTTCATGGGTTATGGCCCGTTAAAAAGTATGGGTGGGGGGCAGGAAGTCGCGAAAGCATTGGTCGCGGCTTACCGCGAGTCAGAATCTGGTGGCTCGGGAGCCGCAGAGCAGGGAACACCCCAGCACGTATGGAATCGTCTGGCTTCAGACATGTCCTTTAATGCTTCGACCGTGATGCTGGTGTCTCGTCAGACAAATCATAACCCCAATACGACGTATGCTTACCGCTTTGACGGTTTTAACCAGCGTAACGCCTTCCACGGCTGGGAGTTGGGCTTATTATTCGGCACGCTCTATAATGCGGCGGACGAGCAGGCGAGAGCGCTGGCAGATTCTATGCGGCGTTATTTCACCAATTACATGAAGGCCGGAGACCCTAACGAGAGTGATTTGAGCCCACAGTGGTCTCCCTGGGATCAGAGTGGGAGTCCTGAATCAACGATGTATTTTGATCGCTCTGGAAATAAAGTGGATCGATACAGCAATCGTGCGCCTTCCATTTCAAAGGTGATCGATTTAATCGATACGGTATTTTTCCACGAATCGCGAACTTAAAGGGTTAGTTACTGTCGATAGATTTCGCGAAGCCGCTGATGTCTCGGATTGTCGCGTAGTAAATCTCGGGTATGAACGAGAGCATATGAGTGTCTCCGCCGTGCGGGGTTGAGTTGACGGTCCTGCTGATGGTCTGCACACCGGCCTGTGCTAATTTTCTCGCGTAGATCAGCCCTTCATCACGAAGCGGATCGAGCTCGTTGACAGAAATCGTATGTGGCGGTAGCCCTTCCAGGTCCCTGACCGTTGCGTGATAAGGCCAGGCGAGCGGGTTCTTAGCATGTTCGCCAGTCGGGTCGTAGGCTTTCACCATGGCCTGAGCGCTCGCATCGATCAGGTAGTCCTTGTTTTCAACGAGCGAAGTCAGTTCGGCTGGGGCGGGGTCATAGGTACCAGAGATGTAGGGGCAACACGCGTAGATGCCGCTGATTTCTTCTAACCAGTCCTCTTGTTTTGCTTTTAGCGCAACCGCTAAACATAGATTGCCACCACCTGATTCACCTGAAACGATAATGTTGGAGATTCCCAGCTCCTCACGGTTAAATGACGTCCACTGAACTGCCCGAGCGCAATCGTTTAGACCTGCGGGAAAGGGATGATTACCCAACTTGCCCGCGCCATTTCTGAATTCCACCCCGACAACGCAGAGGCCGCTCGCGGCTAACTCGTCTCGCCACCGGACATAGGGTGTGTCTGCGGCCGTACACATCACCATGCCGCCCCCGTGCGTGTGCACGATGCCAGGTAGAGGTCCGTTTCTATTGCTTGGCTCGTGAATGTAAAGCGTAATCTCATGATCGTCTGCATCGATAATCGTTTTAGTTCGACGCGTTACGTTTGTTACCGGCTTGATATCAGCGAAAAGCGCCTCGTAGAAGGGGTGCATGTTTTCTTCTAACAAGCCGATGTAAGCGACGGCTTCCTCGTAGGATGAGCCTGCGTTGACTGTGTCAGATTCTTCTAACATTTCATCCATCGCTTCGCCTTGATTGAAAAGTGTTACCAAGCGGGGGTCCAGTCGCGGATCCGAGCTGAGCGACAACTCAGGATTACCTAATTTACCGGGAAGCAGCGGGTTCATCTTAGCCATGCGATGTGTCCAAAAGATTTTAATGGTTTGAAGAGACGCTAAGCCATGTCGGTTGAAAACTCAATGAACACTCTTCAGTTAAACACCCAGTAAATTGCTAATTGGATTGCGATAAGTGCTGTCGCCCACCACCTCAAATCCAGATACGTCGGTTTTGATTCCGAGCCAGCCTCGATTAACCCTTTAGGTACACGCCAAAGCAGCAGAGCTAGTAATAAGAACAGAGCCATTGAAAGATAGTTCCCCCAGGCAGTAGGTAGCAGAGACAATAGTTCCATCGCTATCTTCTCCATGTCAGGTAAGTTAATCGGTCAAGTTGATCCTCTGCTAACCCTTTGGTCACGCCGCTCACCAGCCACAAGACGATCATGGAGTAACAGAAGGTCACAAACGCAACGTACAGCATGTTCATGCCCAACAGCAGGAAAATTCCTGCGACAGGAACTCCGGTGATCAGTGTCCATAAGCCAGCCTGGGGGGTGGCTCTCTTGCTTAAGGCACCTAACAGCAGCAGCGCAAGCATGGGACCCTGGAAAAGAGATAGCACTGTCTGCATGAAAGTGAATATGCCGCCCAGCTCACCAATAAACGGGGCGATCGACATCGCGATAACCAGAATTAACAAGGTCAGGTAACGGCCAATTTTGAGGTCGTTCTCGGTGCTGTCATCGTTCAACAAGACATGCCGGATGTCTCGAGTGATCATAAGCGAGGTCGAGTTGATACCGGAGTCGATTGTGGATTGTAAAGCAGCAATGATCGCAACAAACATCAANCCTGAAATACCCGCGGGCAGAACATTTTTGATGATCCACGGCAGCGCCATATCCGGGTAGTCGATGTCGGCTTTCATAACCAAAGCAAGGATGCCCGGGAAGACGATCAATAGGGGGACCAGGGTTTTAGCGAAGGCGGCGAACATCATCGACGCGCTTGCGTCCCACTGAGATTTGGCTCCCAAGCTTCGTTGTAAGATTGCTTGGCTACCGATCCAATAGGCTGGTGAAAGCACCAACCCTAAGCCAAGAATGACTCCTGGCCACGGGTAACTCTCATGATCAGCAGGCAGGTAGGTCTGAAGGTGCGTAGGATGCTCTTCCGTGAGTTGAGAGGCGAAGTTGTCCCATCCCCCCAATCCCTCAAGGCCCAAATACACGATAATTAGGCCGCAAAGGAACATGATGCACACTTGCAACGAGTCTGTTATCGCTACTGCGGCAAGTCCTCCAGATATGCTGTAGAAGCCAACCACCGTCCCCGATACTAGAATGCCCAGCCAGATGGGCCACCCGATATAAGTCTCCAAAGTAAGAGCCAGCGCCCACATGCCAACGCCGATAGCAAACACCGCAACGATACAGGCAATCAGAGCGGCCACCAGTCTGACTGGTTGGTTGTATCGCAGGCCTAGGTACTCCGGAATAGAGTACACGCCAGCCTTCCAGTACAAAGGAATAAATATCAAGGAGCAGATAATCATCGCTGGAATTGCNCCGATCCACTCAAAATTGGCCTGAGCGATACCGATACTATAGGCATTGCCTGAGGCTCCTATGTAGCTATTGGTTCCTATGTTGGTGCCAATAATCGAAAGACCGATCACCCACCAGGTGAGCGATCGACCAGCCAGAAAATAGTCTTTGGAGTCTTTCACTCTTCGGCCTAAGCGAAACCCCAGCCCAATGACTAGAATGAGGTAGCCTATGATGATGGTTAGATCAAGAGGGTGCAGTGTCTTTTCCTATCTTTGTTCATCTGAGTCTGTCCAGGGTCCGTCTCGCAAACTCGATGATTGGTCAGTTTTCATTGAAATGCCTCTAGAGGCCGAGCATCAGCTTCTGTCTCGTGGCCATTGATACGGTTTCGAAAGCTTAACAAGATAAGAAGGTTAATGATTCCCATCATTGAGGCGAAGGCAAAACCCCAAAAATAGTCACCGTTAAGATCAAAAAAGTAACCCCCGACAAAGCCGCCTAACCCCATACCTGACCACCCGAAGAAAGAGGTGATGCTCATCGCTCTTGCGGCAAAGGAGGCCGATACCATCATCCTGGTACAGACTAAAATGCAAGACATGACACCAGAATAGCTAAACCCAAAGAAAGCGGCTAACGCATAGAGAGCGATCGGTTCGCTCAAATGAGGGAACCAAAACACCGAAACAGTCTGGCCCACAGACATGAGAATATACGCTGGCAGAGCGCCAATAACATCGCAGAGCTTACCTCCTAACACACGGCCTGCGACGCCACAAAACATCAAAACCATGAGCACGCTGGTGGCAAATTCCAATGAGAACCCGTCATCTGTGAGTAGCGGAACAAGGTGAACGATAGGCACGGCCATGCACAGACAACAAAAGATAATCGCGCAGCTGATCCAGATGATGACTTCTTTTTCCGGAAGTGTCGTGGTCCTTAGAGTGTCTGCTTCCGATTCTGCTTCAGCCGCACGCAATGGCGATTCACGGATCAACAGCGCAACAGGAATACCGACAATCAAATAGATCAGGGCGATCGTCTGGTAAGCGCTTTCCCAGCCCTGGCCTTCCACAATTAAACCGCAGATATAGGGCATGATTCCTTGACCAAAAGCCCCGCCGGCGGCGGTGATTCCCAGCGCGAGCCCCGGTTTGTTTTGAAACCAAAAAGCCACATTGGCAAACAGCGGCGCTGACACGAGCGCGTTACCAAAAGCCCCAAACATAAAATACAGACCGTAGAAGTGGATCACGCTGCCTTGTTCGCTCAGCAGATATAGCACGGCGGGCATTACCAGGGCGGCGATGAGTCCGAACCACCGTGTTCCAAATTTATCCGCGACGATTCCCCAGAAAATACCAAAGATTGCCGAGGACATGGATATCACTGTATAACCTAGTGANGTTTCTCCNCTGGACCANCCAAATTCCAGAGACAATGGTTTGAGAAAGACNGATACCGAGGCCAGCGCNCCAAAGGAAAGNGTGCTCAGCGTGAAAACACAAAATACCATGACCCAGGCATACCTTGGATCGGGTTTAGCAAGTGATCCGTGTTCAGCTGAATTCATGCAGTGCTCTCCGCGTTTTGAGCATCCTAGCACTTGTTCGCTTTTGTTTGACGTTGCGTATTACCTTGGATTAGCGTAAAGCCGTCATGCTTAATACCGACTAAAAGTAGTGAATTCACTTTGGTTAGATTAAGGTAGGCCCGAGTCAATTGGCTGTCCGATTGGCTTACATTCAAAGTGAGGAATTGATGGTACAGGAAGGTAATCTGTCCAAGCAGTCGTCAGAAATCGTGGCTGAAATGAGTCTCAAAGAGAAGGCGGCTTTCTGCTCAGGAAAGAACTTTTGGTACCTAAAGTCTNTGGATCGACTCGAGCTACCTTCGATTATGGTCACCGATGGCCCGCACGGTCTTCGCAAACAGGATAGNCAGGCTGATCATGTTGGTCTTAATGCGAGCGTTCCNGCNNCCTGTTTCCCNACCGCGTCTGCGCTCGCGTGTTCCTGGAACGTCGAGCTGATGCATGAGATCGGGGTCGCGCTGGGGAAAGAGTGTGTAAAAGAAAACGTGTCGGTTTTGTTGGGCCCTGGCATCAACATCAAAAGACACCCACTTTGCGGTCGAAACTTTGAGTACTTTTCCGAGGATCCCGTCCTGACTGGAGAGATGGCCGCGAGCCTCGTTCAGGGTATTCAGTCTCAGGGGGTGGGCGCAAGTCTGAAACACTACGCGGTCAACAATCAAGAGCGCGCGAGGATGTTTGTTGATGCGGTAGTGGATGAGCGAACTCTGAGGGAAATCTACCTCAGAGGGTTTGAGATAGTTGTGAAGAAATCTCAACCCTGGACGGTCATGTCAGCTTATAACCGCGTCAACGGGGTCTACTGCGGCGAAGACGAATTTTTACTTAATCGAGTACTGAGAAAGGAGTGGGGCTTCCGGGGACTGGTTGTTACGGATTGGGGCGCGACGAATGATCGGGTTAAATCGATCCCTGCGGGGCTTGATCTTGAGATGCCGGCCAGTGGTGGNGTGAACGACCGCCAGGTTCTAGCAGCGGTAAAATCCGGTGAGCTGTCGGAGTCCGATCTTGATTTGGTCATTCAACGAAATATAGAACTGATTCTGAAGGGCGCGGGTGTCCGCCAGCGCGAGATTGAACTGAATCTCGGTCTGCACCACAGTTTAGCCAAGCGTGCCGCGGGCGAAAGCGTGGTCTTGTTAAAGAATAAAGACAGGCAGTTGCCCTTAAAGCCCTCGCTTAAGATTGCNGTGATAGGCGATTTTGCGAAAAACCCTAGGTANCAGGGCGCGGGTAGCTCNCAAGTGGTGCCGACCNCGCTGGACAATGCNTTTGAGTGTATCGCTTCTAAATTGGACGAGCAGGGTAGCGTGACCTTNGCTAAGGGCTACGAGCCAGGTAAAACTGAACTTGACCAGGGTTTAATTCAAGAAGCGGTCGACGTGGCGCGGTTAGCCGATGCGGTAATCCTCTTTGTAGGATTGCCTGCGATCGATGAATCGGAGGGTTTTGATCGAGAACACCTGGATATTCCTCGTCAGCAGGAACTTCTAATTAATTCGGTGTGCAAAGAAAACCCGAACTCGGTTGTCGTTCTTTCTAATGGCGCGCCTGTAACGATGCCATGGGTTGATGCGCCCGGCGCCATCTTGGAAGGGTATTTGTTGGGTCAGGCTGGCGGCGCTGCCGTTGCAGATATCTTATTCGGGAAGACCAATCCCAGTGGTAAGCTTGCAGAGTCCTTCGCGCTTGAACAGCAAGATATTCCGTCCGATAACTGGTTTTCAGGTACGGGTCGGCAGGTGCAGTATCGTGAAGGACTGTACGTAGGCTATCGTTATTTCGACTCGGCCAACAAAGAGGTGCTCTTTCCGTTTGGTCACGGGTTGAGCTATACCGAGTTCGAGTATAGCAATCTTTTTCTGTCCAAAACCCTGCTTACAATCGAAGATTCACTAGAAGTAAACCTGGAAGTCCGTAATACAGGAGATGTGTTTGGGGCTGAGATTGTTCAGGTATACGTCAGCATGATCGATTCGAAGGTCTATCGCCCGGTCAGTGAACTTAAAGCGTTTGTTAAAGTCCATCTGGTGCCGCGGGAACGTCAGAGAGTCAAGCTGTCTATTGACCTCAGTCAACTTGCAGTTTTTGACTCATATAGTCGAGCCTGGGTGCTCGAGCCCGGAGATTATGTAATCAAAGTAGGGTCTTCCAGCAGAGATACGCGTCTGGAACGAACAATCCAGGTCCAATCAGAGCACGAGTTCTCAA
>PBUF01000126.1 GCA_002727775.1 Gammaproteobacteria bacterium | reverse complement strand
ATTCACAGAGGCATGGAAGACGGTGGCATCGGCGCCACAATTATTGGCTGTGATTGTTTATTGATGGCTTATGTACATGTGGGTCACGACTGCGTCGTAGGTGATAATGTGATTATGGCTAACAACGCGTCTTTGTCAGGTCATGTAGAAGTGGGAGATCATGCCAATTTTGGAGGTTACTCCGGTGTTCCTCCGTTTCGAAAGATAGGCTCTTATAGCCACATCGCGGCGTTTAGTCTTGTGTTGAAAGACGTTCCCGCATATATGACCGTTGCCGGAAACCCCGCCTATGCGGTTGGTTTAAATATAGAAGGGATGAAGCGTCGAAACTATGATTCAAAGACGCGAGCCGCGATAAAAGAAGCACATAAAATTGTTTATAGAAAGGGTCTGCGTCTTGGAGAGGCTATAGAAAACATCGCGCAGTTAAGAGAAGACTTTCCCGAAGTAGGTATTTTCGCGGAATCTTTAGAGGCTTCTAGTGTGGGTATTATTAGGGGGAGAGGATATTCTTCTTCGGACGCATAGATTGACTGATCCATCGGGATAGCGAATTGGGGCAAGGCCTTTGCCAAAACATTTCACCATAGGAATCGTCGCAGGCGAGTTGTCAGGGGACTCCTTGGGTAGCGGACTTATGGAGAATCTGAGAACTCAGTATCCGGATTCGGAATTCACGTTTTTGGGTATCGGGGGGCCCAAGATGTTGGGTCTTGGGCTCGAGTCCTTGGAAAAGATGGATAATTTGTCCATAAATGGATTTCGAGAGCCTATTCTTCGATTACCCTATTTGATTAAGTTGCTTAGATTCTTGGTGGAACAATTTCGGGCTAGAAAAATAGATGCTTTCGTGGGCGTGGACTTCAACGTGTTCAATTTTCTCATTGAAAAAATTTTGCATAGCCGAAATATTCCAACAGCTCACTATGTAAGCCCATCTGTTTACGCTTGGAGGGAAGGACGGGCAAAAAAGATAGCTCGATCAACAGACCTTCTTTTTTGTTTGTTTCCATTCGAGCCNCAGTTTTATCGAGGGNTTGATATAGAAGCTCATTTTGTAGGNCACCCGCTAGCAGANAATATCTTGTCTGNCCTCAANCTTAATGNCGATAAAGAAGCNGCAAGAAGTNATCTTAGGTTGCCAAAAAACAGTACGGTTGTGGCTTTGTTGCCGGGAAGCAGAAAGAGTGAAATTCATTACATGCTGGNCACGTTTTTAGAGACAAGCAGAAGGCTTAAAGAGTCTCATAAGAGCGTCTCTTTTGTCGTGCCCTGTGTGAGCGAAGAAATTCAAAAGCAAATTGACAATCAGGTCGCCTCGGCCAATTTTATGGGTGTTTCTACCTATGTAGGTGAGGCCAAAGTAGCGCTATTGGCNTGTGATGTCGTTTTGTCCAAGTCAGGNACGGTTACTCTTGAGGCTGCTCTAATCAAGCGCCCAATGGTAGTCGCGTATAAGTTGGGCCGGCTCACTCATTTTTTATTGCGGTTTTTAGTGAAGAGTCGATACTTTGCTCTGCCAAATCTAGTTNTAGAAAGAGAATTGGTTCCTGAATTNATTCAAAAGGANGCTACGCCGGATAATCTATGTGCGGCTCTNTTGAGAGAGCTTAAAAGGTTTGAAGATGACCCTGGTTATTTAGAGGGGTTGGAGTTGGTTTGTGACTCGTTGCGCAAGAATGCAAACGTTCAGGCTGCAAAGATTTTCCATGANTTTTTGGTAGCTAGAGTTAAATGAAGATTGATCTNGAANNTTAATAATTTATGGATGCTCCAAAAATAGATGATGATCGCACTTTGGTCGGTATTGACGAGGTTGGTATTGGTTGTCTAGCAGGNCCTGTGGTAGCTGCCGCAGTGATACTTAATCCTGCGAATCCTATTTACGGAATAACTGATTCAAAAAAAATTTCTGAACAAAGGAGAAAGGNTCTTGCGGATCAGNTNATGGNTAATGCTGTTGACTGGGCGATAGGNCAAGCAAGTGTTTCCGAGATAGATCAGCATAATATTTTGCGGGCCAGTCATCTTGCAATGCAGCGGGCCTACGGCGANTTAAAGTCTGACGCCACTTTGGTTTTGGTTGATGGCAATAAGTCACCCTACTTCCCTGTAGAGTCAAAAGCTGTCATAAAGGGAGATGAGACGGTGCTCGCAATTGGAGCNGCTTCGATCATAGCTAAGGTNTTTNGAGACGGCTTGATGGAGGNGTTGGGAAAGAAATATCCGGATTACGATTTTGAAAAGAATAANGGATATCCTACGAAGTCGCATATGCAAACGCTCAGGGCTATTGGGCCTTGCGCACAACATAGAAACAGTTTTGCACCAGTTAAGAATTGGAACAAAAAGAGCCACTAGNTGGTCTTGTTTTTCAGAGTTTGGAGGGGGATTTTTGAGTGGAGATGATATTCGGTGACTGATTTCGTGCATTTGCATGTGCATAGTGAGTACTCTATTTCCGATGGCTTNTTGACTATGAAATCNATAAGCCAGTTATCCAANGAGCGAAGGCTTTCAGCCCTAGCTTTAACTGATAAATCGAACTTGTTCGCTTTTATAAAGTTTTACGAAATGTCAATTAACGCCGGCATCAAACCGATCGCTGGGATTGAGCTTCAGGTTGAATCTTCAGTCGGCGGCGCAAAAAGTGAAGGAAGGGTTATTCTTTTGGCGATGAATAATTCGGGTTATGCGCGATTGATAGAGCTTGCTTCTCTAGCNTATACCGAATCTCCCCGTCGCGAAGTATTACCCGAAGATATTATTTTGTCTGACTGTGAGAATCTGATAGTCCTATCGGGAGGGATCAAAGGACATATCTGGGANGTTGTNCAGAGAAATGATCTCAAAACTGCGATAACCATCTTGAAAAAGTGGAAGGAAAAACTAGGAAATCGTTATTTTCTAGAACTCACTCGGACGGGTCGAATGCAAGAGGAAGATCATGTTCAGGAATTGTTAAAACTAGGTANTAAAGAAGANNTCGCGCTTGTCGCGACAAANGATGTCTGTTTTGAAGATTANNATGACTACGAAGCTCATGAAGCAAGAGTATGCATAAATGATGGCAGAACCTTGGATGATCCGAGGAGAGAGAGATTTTATTCTCCTGAGCAGTATCTGAAGACTCCTGAACAAATGGCAGAATTGTTTCAAGATGTGCCAACCGCGATTTCTAATTCCGTAGAGATTGCGAAAAGATGTAATTTCAGGATCAAATTGGATGAGTATTATTTGCCTCATTACCCTACACCTAATGGCAAAGGTCTCGACGAATATTTATCGATACGTGCAAATGAAGGGTTGACCAAAATACTTCAGAGCCTCTCCTCGGATTCTCCATATAGTCAGGAAGATTACCAAGATCGACTGGAATATGAATTAGGTATTATCAATCAAATGGGATTCCCTGGTTATTTTTTAATCGTGATGGAATTTATCGATTGGGCTAAAAACAATGACATACCGGTTGGACCAGGGAGAGGTTCAGGATCTGGGTCCTTGGTTGCCTACAGTTTAGGAATCACAGATATAGACCCGTTAGACTATGGCCTGATATTTGAGAGATTTTTGAATCCAGAAAGAGTTTCTATGCCGGATTTTGATGTGGATTTCTGCATGGAGGGGCGAGATAAGGTAATTAAGCACGTTAGTGATATGTATGGAATCAATTCTGTCAGCCAAATAATCACCTTTGGAACCATGGCCGCAAAAGCGGTGGTCAGAGACGTGGCGAGAGTGCAGGGGAAACCCTACGGAATGGCAGATCGGTTATCAAAACTAATTCCATTTGAGATCGGCATGACGCTCGAAAAAGCCATGCGAGAGAGTAAAGAACTCAAAGAGTTTGTGGAATCAGATGAAGATCTAGGCGAAATCATGGACATGGCCTACCGATTAGAAGGCCTGACACGAAACGTAGGTCGTCATGCTGGCGGCGTGGTTATATCTCCCGGTGATCTGGTCAAGTTTGTTCCTCTTTACGTAGAAGAGGCGAGTGGAGCTCTCCTTTCACAATTTGATAAAGATGACGTTGAGCGAGCTGGTCTAGTTAAGTTTGACTTTTTAGGTTTAAAAACACTCACAATTATTGATTGGACAGTTAAGGCAATCAATAAATCCCTGATTCAAGAAAACTCAAAGCAGTTAGATATTGGACAAATAAGCTTAGAGGATGACAAGGCNTTTGATTTATTGAAGTCCTCAGACACAACAGGAATCTTTCAGCTTGAATCGCGTGGCATGAGAGAACTCATTGGNCGTTTGGTTCCNGAGTCCTTGAATGACATTATTGCGTTGGTTGCACTATTTAGACCTGGGCCTCTTCAGTCGGGCGCAGCAGATGATTTTGTTAATCGAAAGCATGGCGTGGATCGCGTTGAATACGCTCACCCAGTTTTAGAGCCTGTACTCAAGGACACTTATGGTGTTGTTCTATATCAAGAACAGGTAATGCAAATAGCGCAAGAATTGGCAGGTTTCTCTCTTGGACAAGCAGATCTTCTGAGACGGGCTATGGGCAAGAAAAAACCTGAAGAAATGGCAAAAGTTCGAGAACAGTTTCGAGACGGCGCACTCGCCAATAATATTTCTGAAGAGCTAGCAGAAGATATATTCGATCTTATGGAAAAGTTTGCTGGTTATGCGTTCAATAAATCTCACTCCGCTACGTATGCATTGATAAGCTATCAAACAGCATGGTTGAAAGCCCACTATCCTGCTCAATTTTTGGCCGCTAACTTGTCGGCAGAAATGCACAACGTAGACCGAGTCGTGGTCCTAGTCGACGAAGTCAATAGATTAGGATTAAACCTTAAGTCGCCAAGTATTAACCGGTCGAGTTACCGATTTACGACCTTGGATGGTGATATTGTTTACGGATTAGGCGCGCTTAGGGGGGTCGGCGAGTCGGCAGTGGAGTCGATAGAGAGAGAACGAAATGAATCAGGTGTCTTTAAGAGTTTGGTGGATTTTTGCAACAGGGTTGATTCAAAAAAAGTAAATAAGAGGGTAATTGAGGCATTGATAATGGCTGGGGCGATGGACAGCTTTGTCGAATCTCCGGCAGATTTGAATGACAAGCGTGGGGTTTTACTTGGTGGGCTTACTTTTGCGATGCAAGGAGCGGAGCAAAGCTTGCGTAATGAAGAAGCGGGGATCTCGGATCTATTTGGCGATGTGACCTCGTCAAACGAGAAGCAAATCAATTCGATAAGTGACTCGATATCAAATAAGGAAAGGTTGGCAGGTGAAAAAGAAGTCCTGGGCCTGTTTCTGACGGGGCATCCTATAGACGATTACGAAAAAGAGTTATCGGAATTCTGCTCGGGTCGGTTGGCCGAATTAAAGCCAGGAAGAAAAAAGCAGGTGGTCGCAGGGACAATTGTGAATTTGAGAACTACGAAGGGCAGGGGAGGAAACACAATGTGTTTTATGATTCTTGACGACAAGAGTTCTCGGATTGAGGTAGCGGTCTACGCCGATCGATACGAAAAGTACTCTAGGCATCTGTCTAAAGACCAATTAGTTATCGTTGAGGGTGAATTGACCAATAATGATTATGGTGAAGGTTTATCATTGAAAGCAGAAAAGATATTAGACATAGACGAAGCACGATCACTATATGGTCGGGGCTTATTTCTGGATCTTTCCGCAGGTACTATTCCTGAGGATTTCAATGAGAAACTTAAAGTCCTTCTGTCGCCGCATCGGCAAACCAATCTGGGTTCGAGAGTAAATATTAGATATGGCCTGACCGAAGCAGAGGCCACGCTCTCCTTGGGCGAGAGTTGGAAGGTAAACCCTAGTGATGATTTACTTGGGTCCCTGAAAAGAGAATTCGGGGAAAAACGGGTTAAGATAGATTATATCTAGTACCTCGGGGTAAAAATCACATGCACATTGTGGAGCGAACTCTTTATGAATTTGTGCATTCGAAAAACCCTAAAAGGATATGCGTAGCCTATAGCGGCGGCGCTGACTCAACAGCTCTGCTTGTCGCATTGAGCAATGTAGTAGATGTAAAACGCATATTGGCACTGCACGCAAACCACCAGTTACAGGTCAACTCAGAGCTATGGGAAAAGCACTGTATTGAACAGTGTAACCAATTGGGCGTTGAGATCGAGGTAGAAAGGCTAGAGTTTCAAGCAAAGGGTAACACTGAGGCGATAGCCCGGGCGAAAAGGTATGCTTTTTTTTCCCGCTATTTAGGCCCAGGCGATCTTTTACTGTTGGGTCATCATCATCAAGATCAAGTAGAAACTAGTCTTATGCGAGTTTTCCAGGGGCGAGGCTTAATACAGATGCCTCAGCAAAGGATTTTGGGTAAAGGAGCGATTGGGAGGCCACTGCTTAAACTCACTCGGGCAAGTTTGACGGAGTATCTGTCTCAACGAGAGTGTTCTTGGGTAGAAGATCAGAGCAATTCGGATCAATCTTTTGATCGAAACTATATTAGATCAAGAATTTTGCCAGCGATAGCTACGAGATGGCCCAATTACCTAAAAGCTCTTGACAGAGTAATCACCTACGACAGAGACAAAGACGTCATTTTGAGGAACTACTTTAATAGTCTTATTGATCCAGTCGACATTAAGGTTTTACCCAATGGAATTAGCGCAAAAATTGCTTGGGTTCGAGGCTATATCGAAAGCAGAGGGTATTATGGTATCAGTGATGGGCAAATTGAGGGGTTTGTCAAAAATCTCAACGAATCGAGCACAACAATAATGAGTCTCGATTCGGCTGTACTTGGAGTATATAAACGCCAGCTATTTTGTGAGCCAGCGAACGAGAAAATCGAGGCAGAAGTCGAAATTAGCAGGATACCTTATAATATAGATCTAGGTTGGTCTGAACTAATTGTGGAAGAGGTAGATTACATTGCCGAACATTGCTTTTATGCTCCTGGGAATTTGAGCATAAGGTTTGGTTCACTAGCAAAGAAAACAATCGCCGATGGTAACAAACACCCAAGATCAGTTTCAGTAAAAAAATTACTTCGTGAAAAGGCTGTGCCACCTTGGAGGAGATCGAATTACCCAATGATTTACACGGGCGATTCTTTGGTATGTGTCCCTGGCGTTGCCATAGATTCAAAGTTGCAAAAAGAACCCAAAGAAAAAGTCAAAATTTATAGGGTAAACTTTTCAAGTAAAACGGATGTTAATATCGTTTGAGGTCATCAATCCCATTTGTTAGTGTTTAATTCCATCTCGTAAGAATTTTTGCTCAGCTAGCACTGCTTAAGGGTTTTATGTTCGCGACACTTGATGGTTCCTTATGACACGGTTTGTTTTTGTAACAGGCGGTGTAGTCTCCTCTATAGGGAAAGGACTTCTAACTGCTTCGTTAGCTTCGCAACTCGAAGCTAGAANACTAAGTGTAAACATTTTAAAGATGGATCCTTATATNAANGTCGATCCTGGAACAATGAGTCCTTTTCAACATGGAGAGGTTTTTGTGACNGCAGATGGAGCAGAAACGGACCTGGACCTTGGTCATTACGAGCGGTTTTCAACNGTCAAAATGACCAAAAAAAACAACTTTACGACAGGTAGTATTTACGCGGAAGTCATTCGAAAAGAAAGAAGAGGAGAGTACCTGGGGGCTACCGTCCAGGTAATCCCTCATATNACAGACGAGATAAAGCGNAGAATATTTGAGGTCGGTGAAGGCTNTGACATTCTGATAGTTGAAACAGGTGGTACCGCNGGAGACATAGAATCTCAACCTTTTCTGGAAGCCATCAGGCAAATGCGAATGGAGGTAGGAAAGGAGAGGTCTTTATTTATCCATTTGAGCTATGTGCCTACNATACGNAGTGCAGGAGAGGTTAAGACAAAGCCAACTCAGCATTCTGTAAAAGAGTTGAGATCGATAGGTTTGCAACCCGATATTCTGGTTTGTCGGTCTGAAGTGCCCATTCCAGCNTCAGCAAAACAAAAAATAGCCTTGTTCACGAACGTTGAAGAAGCGGCAGTGGTGTCAATGGTGGATTATAAGACAACTTACCAAGCGCCTCTGGTTCTGCACGAAGAAGGTCTGGATGAGATTGTAACTCGAAAAATGTCANTAGATGCTCCAANGGCTGATCTANGTGATTGGNTTGAAGTAATAGATAAGGAGTTAAACCCAGANAATCAGATTAATCTTGCGTTTGTGGGCAAGTATTTGGATTTGCTTGATGCATACAAGTCGTTAATTGAAGCGNTAAAACACGCNGGCATCCACACATCGACTAGAGTTAATTTACAGTTTTTGGACGCAGAAGAATTGGAGCANGGTAATTTTGATTTATTGCAGTCAGCGGATGCNATATTAGTGCCCGGTGGTTTTGGGAGTAGAGGGTTCGAGGGCAAGATAGCGGCTGCTCGATNTGCTCGAGANAACNGGATTCCTTATCTTGGNATCTGTTATGGACTGCATGCCGTGGTCATAGATGTTGCAAGAAANTGTGTCGGTTTGGCNGGTGCTCACAGTGCTGAGATTTCTGAAAAGCCTGAGCACCCAGTTATCGCTTTGATCACTGAGTGGACAGATGAAGAAGGAACTCAAGAGAAANGAGGAGAAGATTCGGACCTTGGTGGCACCATGCGTTTAGGTGAACAGGCGTGCGTTATTAATCAAGGATCATTGGCTGAGAGAGTTTATGGGACAACAGTCGTGAGAGAACGTCATAGGCATCGTTATGAGGTTAACAATAATTACATTGCAGACCTTGAANAAGCCGGATTGAAAATTGGTGGGCGTTCTGAAGATGGCGAATTGGTTGAGATGGTAGAGATTGAAGACCATCCCTGGTTTTTAGCATGTCAGTTCCACCCAGAGTTCACATCTACACCTCGTCAAGGTCACCCGTTGTTTATTGGTTTCGTTGAAGCTGGTTTACAAAAGTCTCGGGTGGAAAAATAACNCTNNAGGTGATTTTTTGANTGCCCTTATAGATATATGCGGATNTGANATTGGTGAGGAGCGTCCATTTTTCCTTATAGCTGGGCCATGTGTTATTGAGTCGGAATCGCTGGCTTTGGAGTGTGCAGGCACATTGAAGGAGATGTGCATNACTTTAGATATTCCTTTTGTATTTAANAGTTCTTTTGANAAGGCAAACCGCTCTTCNATAGATGGCTATAGAGGTTTGGGAATCGAAGAAGGATTGAGAATTTTAGAAAAGGTGCGGCGCGAGCTAGAAGTTCCAGTCATTACTGACGTGCATGAGGATTCNCCTATTGAAGAGGTATCCGAAGTCGTTGATGTTCTTCAGACTCCTGCTTTTTTATGTCGACAAACCAATTTTATTACAAAAGTATGTTCTCAGGGCTTGCCNGTAAACATTAAGAAAGGTCAATTCCTNGCGCCTTTAGATATGTTGCAGGTAGTAAAAAAAGCGAGATCTACTAAAAACAACCGGATCATGGTCTGTGAGCGAGGTGCTAGTTTTGGATATAACAATCTGGTNTCCGACATGCGAAGTTTGTCGCTCTTAAGAAAAACTGATTGTCCAGTCGTTTTTGATGCTACTCATTCTGTTCAGATGCCNGGCGGGTTAGGCAGCTCTTCAGNTGGCCAGAGAGAAATGGTCCCCGTCTTAGCGAGAGCCGCGGTTGCGGTTGGTGTTTCAGGGTTGTTTGTAGAAACTCACCCGAATCCAGAAGCGGCTAAGTCAGATGGTCCGAATTCATGGCCTTTAGGACTCATGTCTCAATTGTTGNAACAGTTAAAGAAATTAGATGATGTGACAAAAAGCTCTGTTCTACTTGAGCAAAATCTTTAGGAAGAGATATGTCTAGAATAAAAAAAATATTAGCGAGAGAAGTCATTGATTCTAGGGGAAATCCGACGATCGAAGCTGAGGTTCATCTTGAGTCAGGAGTAAAAGGCAGAGCTATTTCGCCTTCTGGCGCTTCTACNGGGACCAGAGAGGCTCTCGAACTAAGAGACGAAAGANCCGATAGATATAATGGTAAAGGTGTTCAGCAGGCAGTNCATTTCGCGTGTGAAGAAATTAACGATCNTCTAACTGGGAAAGACGTTCACGACCAACTCGAAATAGATACGGCCCTGATCGAGTTAGATGGGACTCCGGATAAATCTAGACTGGGTGCTAATTCTATATTGGCTGTGTCCTTGGCTAGTTGTAAAGCGAGTGCCGAGGCAGATGGAATACCGTTGTTCCAAAAGATTAATAATCTCAGTGGGGGCGTCGATATGATTATGCCGACTCCTATGATGAATATTATTAATGGCGGAGAACATGCGGATAATAATCTTGATATCCAAGAATTCATGATTCAGCCGGTTAGTATGAACAGCTTTAAAGAAGCTTTGCGATGCGGTGTAGAAGTGTTTCACTCTTTGAAGGAAGTGTTGAGAAAAAGAGGCTTGAGTACGGCGGTAGGAGATGAGGGCGGCTTTGCGCCAGACTTAGCTAGTAATGAAGAGGCTTTGGAATGTATATCTGAATCAGTAGAGAAGGCAGGTTACAAACCTGGCAAAGATGTAGTCTACGCGCTAGATTGCGCCGCATCTGAGTTCTATTCTAATGATTATTATGAATTGAAAGGCGAAGACCGAAGATATACGTCTGAAGAGTTTTCAGACTACCTTAATTCTTTATGTTCTAGTTATCCTATTTCCTCTATAGAGGACGCGCTTGATGAAAATGATTGGTCGGGTTGGGCTTATTTGACAAAGACAATTGGGGATAAAGTACAGTTAGTTGGAGATGATCTGTTTGTAACTAACATGGAAATATTGAAAAAAGGCATCAATGAAAATGTCGCAAACGCGATATTGATAAAGTTTAATCAGATTGGAACACTGACAGAAACGCTAGGTACGATTGAAGTCGCTAAACAAGCGGGTTACAGCAATGTTGTCTCGCACAGGTCGGGAGAGTCTGAAGATACGACTATCGCGGACTTATCGGTAGGGACAGGAGTTGGACAGATAAAAACCGGTTCACTTTGCAGAACTGACCGCACCGCAAAATACAATCAGTTGCTAAGAATCGAAGAGGCGATAGGAGCTACTTGTTCCTATGAGGGATACCGAACGATAAAGAATATGTAGTTCTCATGGTTAAAAGTCTTTGCTTTTTCTTGATTGCGTTATTGGCTTACCTCCAATACCTAGTTTGGTTTGGCAATTCCGGTTTTTTTGCACGCCAATCTATAAATCAAGATTTGAATAAAATAGAAGATAAACTAGCAGTTATGAGGGAGAAAAATCGATTCTTGAGTAGTCAAATTAGGGAATTAAAATTGAACCCGGGAGCTATCGAGTCCCATGCGAGACTAAAGTTAGGGATGATAGAACAGGGAGAGTTGTTCTTTATGGTTCCTGAAACGATCTCTTCATCCAATGAAGAGTAGTTATTAAATTGAGGCTTTATGCTAGCACCAGCCGTTATTAAGACTATCCCTGAAGATTGGAAAGTGATTGAGGAGCTTCCAGCAGACCATTTGGCAAATATTCGCAATTTTAAAGAGGGCGAGCATCTATATGTTCGAGTTGAAAAAGAGAATTTCAATACATTGGAAATAGTTGGCCTTTTAGCCGACTTTTTCAAACATCAGGTAGACAGCATAGGTTATTGTGGCCGAAAAGATAAGAGAGCAGTGACCCAGCAGTGGTTTAGCGTTCCTACCCCTCAAAAAATCAATTTGGATGGATTTTTAGCTCCGGGGGTCCGAATAATCGAGAAGGGACGGTTTAAAAAAAAACTCCGAATTGGAGAACATGCTTTCAATCGTTTTGAGATTTTACTTCGAGAGGTGAAAGCTAAGCCTTCAAAATTTTTGCAAGGACAACACAAAGCATTTCTTAATTTTTACGGGCCACAAAGATATAACGAAAGAAGTCTCGCTGCGGCTTTGGACTGGATTAAATATCGGAGAAGAAAAAACATTTCTCGACGAGTTAAGAGTTGGAATTTATCGGTTTTACGAAGTTTTTTGTTCAATAAAATTCTTGAAAAGAGGAGAGATGCTGGCTTTGCGGGAAGGCATTTAGAGGGAGATCATTGCATTGATTCGATTCCTACGGCGCCGTTGTGGGGTAGAGGGAGGTCTGCATCCAAAGGAAAAGCGTTAGAGCTCGAAAGAGATGCATTAGCGCCATTTAGAGATCTATGTGAAGCCCTTGAATATGCTGGTGTTCATCAAGGGAGACGAAAGATTTTTGAGAAGCCGTATTCGTTTGGCGCACATTACGATGAAGAACGTTGCACTGTAAAGGCTAGGTTTTGTCTGTCGCCTGGAACTTATGCGACGGTTTTCCTTAGTGAATATTTTGATTTGAGAGAAGCATCGTGAAGAGTAAGTTTGATCTAGGCGGTATAGGTATGACTTCGCAGCGAACACGAGATCGTTTAATCGCGAGGCTTAGAGAGCAAGGGATAAGTGATGAACAAGTCCTAGAAACGATGCGAACAACCCCCAGACATATTTTCATTGAAGAGGCTTTGGCCCACAAAGCTTATGAAGATACGGCCTTACCAATTGGATTTAATCAGACAATATCTCAGCCGTTTGTTGTGGCGAAGATGACGCAGCTGGTTCTGCAAGGAGCACATGATAGTGTTTTAGAAATAGGTACTGGCTCAGGATATCAGACTGCAATTCTGGCTAAATTATGTGCCAGTGTGCACAGTCTAGAGCGCGTGTCCGCCTTTATTCCAAAAGCCAGGGAGCGTCTAAGAGCTCTTAAATTATCAAATTTCAGTCTGCATTTAGCTGATGGATACAAGGGGCTGGAAGAATCAGGGCCCTTTGACACTATTATTTGNACAGCTGCTCCGAAATCGATCCCCTTGGAGTTAATGAATCAACTGAAAGTAGGCGGACGCATGATTATTCCTGTGGGAGATTCGGTTCAGCAACAACTTAAGGTAATAGAGCGTAAAGAGGAAGAATTTCAGTCCAATGTAGTGGACGATGTAATGTTCGTTCCTTTGCAGGAAGGGATAGTTAGCTGATGCAAATCTCAAAGCTCGGTATTTTCTTTCGTGGTATTTTCATGGGCATCGCAGAAATAGTTCCGGGTATTTCTGGTGGCACAGTTGCGTTTATCACGGGGATTTATGCAAAGCTTGTTTCCTCTATAGCTTCTTTTGGCGTGGGCTCGATTAGACTACTTCCGTCTCCGAAAGAGTTTTATGAATACCACAATTTAGGCTTTCTGCTCACTCTATTTTCGGGGATGGTCATTGGGGTTTTGGTGTTTTCTAACGTGATGAATTTCTTGTTAAAAGGATATGGTCCAATTGTCTGGGGTATGTTTTTCGGCCTTATTCTAGGCTCTGTATTTTTGATTGGAAAAGAAAGAAATTTTATTCGTTTGCTGACTTATGGGGCGCTAGGTCTATGTCTGGGCTTGTTTTTTGTTTCCCTTCCAGAGTCAAAAGGGGATTTGGACTACATGATTTTTTTTATGGTAAGCATGTTAGCAGTGTGTGCATGGATACTGCCCGGAATCTCGGGATCTTTTGTGCTGCTGATTTTTGGATATTATTCAATTGTCATTGAGGCTGTCTCGAATGTTCAAATTGATGTATTAATTGTCTTGTTTGCTGGGTTGGCCTCAGGGTTATTGATGTTTAGTAAGGCTTTAAGTTGGCTGCTGGCCAACTACGAAGACCAGCTATTGTCCCTTCTCACCGGAATTATGCTGGGGTCGTTGTTAAAGTTATGGCCCTGGCATTTGCCTGACGAGCAGGGGTTGAACGCGCTTGTCAGCCCTTCGGCTTATTCAGTCCTGGTTGGTGAACCGCCCTTTACTTCAATAACTATTGCTGCCTTTTTTCTGGGGATCTTTATCATATGGTTATCAGCTATTTTCAAAGCGCCTTAAATCACTCGAAATTCGTCACTCTCGTTATATTGTCTGGTTGTGCGGTAGTGGGTGAACCACCTGTTATCGATAGATCAACTAGTCAAAAAGTTTATAAAGAATCTGGGGNGACTCAGAAGAAGCGCTTAGGTATATTTCGGTCAGAAAGAACCTACGTGGTCAAAAAAGGAGACACACTCTATTCTATTGCATGGAAGCAGGGCTTGAGTTACGGAATGCTTGCGGAACTGAATAATATTTCTTCGCCCTTTATCATATATCCTGGTCAGCGTTTGAAAGTTTCCGGTTTTAAAAATAAAAGAACTGTTGTTAATAATAAAGTTGTCAATAATAAGAAAGAAAAACCTCTCAAAAAAACGCCGTCCGTCGCCAATAATCCAGCAGTCCAAGAGAAAATAGAGCTTCCCAAAGGTCGTTGGATTTGGCCTTTAAATGCGCGTCCGTCTCTGGACTATAGTAAGAATAACAAAGGCGTCGACTATGAATTATCTGAGGTGAAGAGTCTTCGAGCTGCGGGACCTGGAAGCGTAGTCTATGAGGGAGGTGGAATTGGTGGTTTCGAAAACTTGATCATAATTAAACACTCCAGTGAGTTATTGAGTGCATATAGTTTTAATGGAGGAGTCGAAGTAACCGAGCAACAAACGGTAAAAAGTGGAGATGTACTAGCGCGTATTAAACCCGTTTCTGAAAGGGGCGAAAGTGTGCACTTTGAAATCAGGAGGAATGGCCGCCCAATTGATCCTAAGACACTTATAAAAGCCTCTATTTAAGCGGAGATAGAGCGTTTATTTTATTAGAAGCTCAATTTTGTTAGGTTTGCCGTTCCAGGTTTCGGCTTCAGGTAAGGCTTCTTTTTTTTCTGAAATATTGGGCCAGCTCTCGGCGAGTTCGACAGCAATATCTAGTAGCAGTTGTTGGTCTTCTGGAAGTTCATCGTCTGCAAATATTGCTTCTACAGGGCATTCAGGCTCACAAAGAGCGCAATCTATGCACTCGTCCGGGTGAATAACCAGAAAATTAGGTCCTTCGTAAAAACAGTCAACCGGACACACTTCAACACAATCAGTGTGTTTGCAGTTGATGCAATTTTCCCCAACAACAAATGTCATGTGTTAACTTATTTTCGTAAACGACGCATTCTAACGAGAGATCTAGCTGTGTCTAGATAGTTAGATCAGGAATCAGTTCGATTTTTTCAATTCGTAGAGCAGAGAAAGTGCCTCGCGAGGAGAAATTTCATCGAGGTCTATTTTTTTAAGTTTTTCGGTTAGGGCATCCGGTTTCTCAACTTCATTTTTTGGCGGGCTAAACAAATCGGCTTGCGTATTGTTTTTGTTAGGTATTTCCAAGGTGTTTAGCCTTTCAGTTGCCGACTCAATTACCGAATCAGGAACGCCAGCTAATTTGGCGACTTGAACACCATAACTCTGATTTGCGGGGCCTTTATGCACTTCATATAAGAAAACGATCTCATTTTGATATTCCATCGCTTTCATATGAACATTCTTTATCCTAGAAATTCTCTTGCTGAGCTCGGTTAGCTCTAAATAATGGGTTGCAAATAAGGTGTTGGCTTTATTGATCTCTGCCAAGTGGGTGGCTGCGGCCCACGCGATAGCTATGCCATCGTAAGTGCTTGTTCCGCGGCCTATTTCGTCCATTAAAACAAGACTCTTTGAGGTAGAGTTTTTCAAGATCTCCGCGGTCTCCGTCATTTCGACCATAAATGTTGATTGACCTTTCGATAGATCATCAGATGCGCCTATTCTTGTGAAGATTTGGTCTATTGGACCTATGCGTGCGCTCTCTGCAGGGACAAAGCTGCCGATAGTAGCCAGCAAAGTGATAAGAGCGGTCTGACGCATGAAAGTGGATTTGCCACCCATGTTTGGACCGGTCACTACTAGCATTTTCGTATCTTTGTCTAGCAAAACGTCGTTTGCGATAAATGAGCTTTTCGTGGATTCTTTGACAACCGGATGCCAACCACCTTTAATTTCAATACCCTCATTCTCGACTATTTCGGGCTTGCTCAGCCCAAGCACTTTCGCTCTTTCTGAGAGAGTGGAGAGGACGTCTATCGATGAAATTACGTCAATAGTCTCTCTTATTTTTTGCGAGTGAATCGTTACCCTCTTTAGTACATCGCTGAATAACTGTTTTTCAAGAGCAACAGCTTTACTCTGGCTACTTAGTACTTTTTCTTCGTATTCCTTTAGTTTTGGAGAAATAAACCTTTCAGCATTTTTAAGAGTTTGTCTTCTTACATATTCATCGGGCACCTCGCCCAAAGAGGCTTTTGATATTTCAATGTAGTATCCGTGAACTCGGTTATAGCCAACTTTGAGATTAGTCATGCCGGTTCTTATTTTTTCTTCGGTTTCCAGCTCGAGCAGCCAATCTTTGCCTTGATTAGAGAGTTTTCGCAGCTCATCGAGTTCAGCGCTATAACCTTCTGCAATGAAACCGCCATCACGTATAGCAACTGGAGGAGACTCGGCAATAGCCTCTTCGATTAATTCAACGAGTTGATCAAATTGTGTCAATTTTTTTGATAACGCGCTTTGTAAGGAACAATCCAGATTAGCAGTTGCCCTCTTGATTTCTGGTACCTGTCGCAGACCGACCTTCAGTTTCTCCAAGTCTCTTGGATTTGCAGAACCGAGGTTNAGGCGAGTAGAGATTCGTTCAAGGTCGCCAATCGGTTGGAGTTCATCTCTAATAGTTGTTTCGAGTTGTTCCTTTAGACAATAGTCGATCCAGTCATGNCTATCTTTAATNGTGTTGGCTTTTCTTAANGGTTGATGCAGCCATTTTTTCAATGATCTGCTTCCCATTGGTGTGCAGGTCGTGTTGAACAGGGCAAAGAGCGTGTGGTCGGTTTCTCCATTTGTTCTGATGTCGATCTCTAGACTCTTTCGTGAGTGGGAGTCGATTTTGACAAAGTCTTCCTTTTCGACTTTGCGAATCTCATTGATATAGGTCAAGTCCTGGCACTGCGTTTTTTTGGCATATCCAAGTGCGGTAGCTATGCTTCGGATTTCACAATCGTTTTCAAGTAGTCTCGATTCAAAATCATAATGTTCAGCGAAATGATTCTTTAGAGTTACTAGAAAATCCTTTGTGCTCCCTAGATCAAAATATTTAGGTTCTAAATTGATGTCATAACTTGCTGTGTTTTTGTCGGAGGTAATTAATTCTCTCGGCTTTTTTTGAGCAACAAGTGAAGAGAGTTGTTTTGGATCATCAACATTTTCTATTTCGATATAACTCTTGGTTAGATCTAAACTTGCAATTACACAGCCTGAGTCGTTCATTGAGATCGCTGCAAAAGAGCTCATTTGATCTGGTTCAATTAATGAATCATCGGTTAAAGTTCCGGGTGTGACGATTTTTTTTACGCCTCTTTCTACTGGCCCTTTTGTAGAACCAGGCTCGCTCAATTGTTCGCAAATCGCGACCGATTTGTTTGCTCTTATTAATTTAGACAGATAGCTNTCGGCAGAGTGATAAGGAACTCCGCACATAGGAATAGGTTCCCCAGCACTTTTCCCTCTGGCGGTGAGGGTGATACCCAAAATTTCTGAAGCTAGGATTGCATCGTCGTAAAAGAGTTCATAAAAGTCTCCCATCCGATAAAATAGCAACTCTTCCGGATGCTCTACCTTAATTCTAAGATATTGCTGCATCATCGGGGTGTGCGCTTCTAATTGGGTAAGATCGATTTCCATGAATTTATAGTGTAAACGATATTTTGGTGTGGTCTCTCTTCGAGTAGCTATTTTATTATTTTTTAATGACTTTAATTTAATGCAATAAATTTGTTGACCATTTGGCCGCCTGACGTATACTGAATNGATATACAGTATAATTTTGTTTAGGGGTTCCCTCATGGTTCAAAAGCAAGACAACACCACGTCCAAAGATTCATCTCCACAAGATAGTGAGAGAGGCAGAGCCTTAACCGCGGCTTTGGCGCAAATAGAAAGACAATTTGGNAAGGGGTCCTTGATGCGTTTGGGGGATAAGGAGCAGATTTCTATTCCNTCAATTTCTACAGGGTCCCTCGGGNTGGATATCGCNCTTGGCATTGGCGGATTACCCAGAGGAAGAGTGGTTGAAATATATGGTCCGGAATCCTCTGGAAAGACGACGTTGACGCTGCAGTTGATTGCTGAGGCTCAGAAGGTTGGGGGAACCTGTGCTTTTATCGATGCTGAGCACGCTTTAGATCCGTTATATGCTCAAGCTCTAGGTGTTGAAACTGATGATTTATTAGTCTCCCAACCTGATACTGGGGAACAAGCGTTAGAAATATGTGACATGCTTGTAAGGTCTGGAGGAGTTGACGTCGTGATCGTTGACTCTGTCGCGGCTTTAACGCCGAAAGCAGAGATCGAAGGTGAAATGGGTGATACGCATGTAGGNTTGCAGGCTAGATTGATGAGCCAAGCTCTTCGCAAAATGACTAGTAATATTAAGCAATCGAATACCTTGGTTGTTTTNATCAACCAAATAAGAATGAAGATTGGGGTNATGTTCGGCTCTCCTGAGACCACTACTGGAGGTAATGCGTTAAAGTTTTACTCTTCTGTTAGACTGGATATTAGGCGTATCGGTGCTGTCAAAGAAGCCGATGAGGTGGTAGGCAATGAGACTAGGGTTAAAGTCGTAAAGAATAAAGTGGCGCCACCTTTTCGTCAGACGGAATTTCAGATCATGTATGGGTCAGGAATTCACAGAACTGCAGAAATTCTCGATCTCGGTGTGCAGCAAGGGATTGTCGAAAAATCGGGAGCTTGGTACGCCTATAAAGCTGATCGAATAGGACAGGGTCGCAAGAATGCGGCTGATTTTTTAGACGATAATATTGAGATGCGTTCAGAGATTGAAACGGAAATACGGAAGCAGCTGCTTCCTCATTTGGAAAATGANGATGTAGACGTCGTGATTCCTGAACCAGCTCAAGACGGGCTTTCAACCTAGTTAATTTTTAGTTGAAAACGACGTCTCTCGATAGTCAATATGCTAGAGCGAGAAGCGCTGCACTTCACTACTTGGCTAGGCGAGAGCATAGCGCTTACGAGCTTGCTACAAAACTTACTAGAAGATATAGGACTGCTGTTGTTGGCTCCATAGTCGATGAATTAACTGAAAACGGGGAGCTAAGCGACAGAAGGTTTGCAGAAACTTTAGTTCGATCACGCTTTAATAGGGGCTTTGGCCCAATTTACATATCAAAAGAGCTTCGCTCAAAAGGGATAGAGGCTCAGTTGGCTAAAGAGTGCATAGGTGNNTTTGATGGTGAGTGGCAAGCACGAGCGAAAGAAGTGNTTGAAAAGAAAAGANGTCAGTATAACTATACTTTCGACGAAGAGGTCGACGNTGGCAANAACGATGACGAAGCGAAAGCTTTAAACGAAAAACTTGCTAGGTTTTTATTTGGAAGGGGTTACCCGTCCGAGATCGTTTTCCGTCTTTTTAGTTGAGCTGTTGTTATTGAATTTCGCTCACCACAATTAGTTTTGTTCATTTATAATCTTCTTTTACCTTGCTAATAGTACTTGATGAAAACTTCAGAGCTCAGGGAAGCTTATTTATCTTTTTTCGAAAATAAAGGCCATCGAAGAATTCCGGCCAGCTCGCTTATTCCTCGAAATGACCCCACTTTGCTCTTTACGAATTCGGGTATGGTCCAGTTCAAGGACCCATTATTGGGTAAAGAGGACCCGGGGTATAAGCGTGCTACGTCTGCTCAGTCATGTGTCAGAGCTGGCGGTAAACATAATGATCTAGAGAACGTGGGTTATACCGCACGGCACCATACCTTTTTTGAGATGATGGGTAATTTTAGTTTCGGTGATTACTTTAAGGAAGAAACCATATCGTGGGCGTGGGAGTTCATACAAAAAGAGATGGGGCTTCCTGAGGAAAAGTTATGGATTACAGTTCACCCGGATGATGATGAGTCAAGGAAGATTTGGCGGAATAAGATTGGAATCAAAGCCGAACGAATCATAGANATAAAAGAAAATTTTTGGACGATGGGCGACACCGGTCCTTGTGGGCCAAACACCGAGATCTTTTTTGACCATGGAGACGAAATATTTGGAGGACCACCGGGAAGTCCAGATGAGGATGGAGACCGTTTTGTTGAATTCTGGAATTTGGTTTTTCCTCAATACGACCTTGCCGCCGACGGCTCGTTGACCGATTTGCCACAATTCGGAGTGGATACTGGTATGGGACTTGAGCGAAGCGCGGCGATTCTCCAGGGCGTAAAGAGTAATTACGAAATAGACCTTTTTGCTCGTCTAATGGAAGCGGCCGGTCAATTTGCAGGTATCAGCGATTCCGCTCAAATTCTATCGACTGCTTCCTTGAGAGTAATAGCCGACCACATTCGATCTGGTGTGTTTTTAATAGCTGATGGAGTCAGACCTGGCAACGACGGGGCATCCTATGTATTGCGGCGAATTATACGGCGAGGTTTAAGGCACGCTTATAAATTGGATATCAAAGAGCCATTCTTCCACGCGCTCGGAAAGGTAGTAATTGATGAAATGGGCGGCGCTTATCCAACTATTGCAGAAAGAGAAAAAGAAGTTACCGAGATCTTGGCACTTGAAGAGGAACGTTTCAGCGAAACACTCAGGCAGGGGATGGAACTTCTAGTCCAAGCAGTAGACAAGCTAAATGATAAACAACTGCCAGGAGAGGTAGCGTTTAAGTTGTACGATACCTACGGGTTTCCTGTAGATCTGACCGCAGACGTGATTAGAGAACAAGGATTGGAAGTAGATATGGNCGCGTTTGACGCGTGCATGGAAGAGCAGAGAGAAAGAGGNAGATCGGCAGCGACTTTNTCTTNTACATTGGGGCAGAAAATAACGGTAAAAGAGGCTGTCGAGTTTACGGGCTACGAAAACTCATCTGAAAAAACTANCATTGTNTCTTTGTANGATTTGGAAGGTAACGAAAGGGATTTTCTTGAATTGGGTCAAGAAGGAATTATTTGCTTAAGCAGGACCCCTTTTTATGCAGAATCAGGCGGTCAGGTCGGAGACGCCGGGGTTATAGAGAGTAGCGATAAGCAGTTCAGCGTGTCGGATACCCAGTTGAGTGGAGACCAGCACTTGCATATAGGGAAAGTGAGCGCGGGTGTTTTTAAATCAGGGGAGGCCGTCACTGCTGAGATAAATGTTCCACAACGTGATAGAGCACGAAAAAATCATTCTGCGACTCACCTAATGCATGCCGCGTTGAGAAAAGTGTTAGGCCCTCACGTTGAACAGAAAGGATCGTTAGTAAATGACGAAAAACTTCGCTTTGATTTCTCTCACGATGGAAACATTACCGGTGATGAGCTTACCCAAATTGAAAATATGGTTAATACGGAAATTGTCAAAAACTCGGTGGTTTCCACTGAATTGATGTCGCCGGAACAGGCGATTGAAAAGGGCGCAATGGCATTGTTTGGGGAAAAATATGGCCAGGTGGCGCGGGTTCTTACAATGGGGGGGGATTATTCCATTGAATTGTGTGGTGGTACNCACGTCAANAGGACCGGGGATATAGGGGTTTTTAAAATAATAAGTGAAGCCGGGATATCCTCGGGAACGCGTCGTATTGAAGCGCTAACCGGTTTGACGGCAATAGAAGAAATTCGCTCCAATGAAGGTTACTTGGATGAAGCGTTGGACTTGGTAAGAGCGCCNAAGCAAGACCTTCGTTCGCGAATTGCTCAACTCATTTCTGATGTAAAAGATAAAGAAAAGGAGATTGAGGAACTTAAGTTAAAAATCGCTGCTTCGGCTAGTACCGATCTCGCAGAAAAGATTGTAGATATTTCGGGCACACCTTTCTTGGCTAGCGAAATTGTTGGCGACAACAAAGCGATGATGAAAATGCTCGACGACCTTCGTTCTAAGCACCCAGGAGCAATTATTGTATTGGCGCAGCAAGCGCAAGGGAAAACGTCAGTCGCTGTGGGAGTCGACGGAGAGCTTTCTAAATCAATCGCAGCTGGAGAGCTATTAGCGGAAATTGGTCCGATAATAGGGGTTAAAGGTGGTGGGCCTGCTCACCTGGCTAGAGGTGGTGGCGCAGGAGGCCTTGAGAAGTTTGAAGAGGCTGTTGACCGTGCAAAAGACTGGGTCCGAGAGAGACTTTGATAGATGGCTTTGATCGTTCAGAAATTTGGTGGGACGAGCGTTGGTGATCTGGAAAAAATAAAAGGGGTTGCCGACCGNATATCCAAGTATGTAAATAAAGGCGATAANGTGGTCGCTGTCGTATCTGCTATGTCTGGTGAGACTAACAGATTGGTAGCACTTGGCACCGACATTTCAAACGGTGAACCAGACCCCAAAGAAATGGATTCTTTAACAGCCTCTGGTGAGCAGGTTAGTACTGCTTTGTTAACTTTAGCTTTGCAGAATCTGGGTATAAAAGCTTCATCTTTACTCGGTGATCAAATAAAAATCCACACTGATTCTGCCCACGGTAAGGCCAGAATTTTAGAGATCGATACGGATAAACTTTTGTCTTTCGTGGATTCTGGTGTAGTGCCCGTCATTGCCGGTTTTCAGGGAGTAGATGTAAATAACAATATTACGACATTGGGTAGAGGAGGGTCCGATACATCGGCGGTTGCGGTTGCNGCTGCGATCAAAGCCGACGAGTGTGAGATATGTACCGATGTAGACGGAGTTTACACTGCAGATCCTCGATTGGTGGAAAACGCGAGACGTTTAGAGCAAATTAGTTTTGAAGAAATGTTAGAACTNGCAAGTCTNGGGTCTAAGGTTCTNCACCCGCGTTCGGTAGAGTTTGCTGGAAGGTATANAGTCCCACTNAGGGTGGTGTCTACCTTTTCCGATGGAGAGGGTACTTTGATAACGATGGAGAATGAATCGATGGAAGAGCTTCTGGTTTCCGGGATCGCTCATGCGAAAGATGAGGCAAAAATAACTGTGTCTGGTGTGCCAGATACTCCCGGGATAGCTTCGAGAATTNTAGGTCCTATTGGAGAAGAAAATATTGAAGTCGANATGATCGTGCAAAATACAGGTGCTGATGGCCTCACCGATTTCACTTTTACCGTGAAGCGCGCAGATTATGATTTGGCAATGAAAGCGTTAGAACCTCTCGCAAAAGAGATAGAAGCTCGAGAGCTTACGGGTGATAAAGAAATAGCAAAGATTTCAATAGTGGGCGTTGGTATGAGATCTCATGCGGGTGTTGCTACGCGAATGTTTGACTGCTTAGCTTCCGAAAACATCAATATCCAGATGATTTCGACCTCGGAAATCAAAATTTCGGTTGTAGTAGCTGAGAAGTATATGGAGCTTGCCGTTAGGTCTCTGCACTCGGAGTTTGAATTAGATTCAGANGATTAAAGTTCTTTAGATGCAGGGTGCATCGTAACTTTAGGTGGCGCGTTATCATCTATTGCGTCTGAAGTTATAGCTTTTAGTGCATCTTCTTTATCTTTTTCTGTGAATGCTTTAGTTGTAACACAAAATTCCACCATGATTTCATTTGGGTCATNGATATATATAGAGGTACACCACCCATGGTCGATTTCCGTTACGTCAATACCATGACTGTTTATCCTGCTGATATGGGTATTTAAACTGTCCAGGCTATCCAGTCTGAAAGCGATATGGTTTGACCAAACTGGAAGGCCTAGTCCCNTGGATATGCTGGTGGGGTAATCATCGCCNAAAGAGTCATCATGGATTTCCCAAACGGCTAGCATNTCTCCGTTGCCCGTNTCGTAGAAAAAGTGTTTAGCCCAGGTATCTTTATTTGGTACGGCCTTTTCTACTCTAACAAGATCAAAACCCATGACCTTTGAGTAAAAATCATGCGTAGCTGTCATGTCTTTTGTGGTGATCGCGACGTGGTGAAAAGGCATTTAGCTCTCTCCATTGATTATGATTTGATACTTACATAAGCCCACTAACCACTGCAATAGAGGAAGTTTAGATGTAGACTATATTGTGTAAGGAGAAGTGGCCGAGTGGTCGAAGGCGCTCCCCTGCTAAGGGAGTATAGGCAACCCCTATCGAGGGTTCGAATCCCTCCTTCTCCGCCATACTGCTGTTAGGCTCGTGGNGTATTTAACTTTAGAACTAATGCGCACTAGTGTGACTGGAGAGGATTAATGAGTCATTTNGAACNANGTTCTCTGGTTTTGGTNNTTGTCTGTCTGATTGTATTNGGNTCGNNAGTGNANCCAGTNGAGGTGCCGATNGATCAGTATGCTGAGAGTGCCGTTGGATTAGAATGCGAACAAATATCCGGGACCATTAAATATAAATATTTTGTGCTAGATGTTGAGCAGAAAATGGTTTTCGAGTGGGCCAATGAAGATTGGCGGGCCCAACCTCTGAGTCGAGTAACCTCTGATGAAGT
>PBUF01000125.1 GCA_002727775.1 Gammaproteobacteria bacterium | reverse complement strand
AATCTACAAATCCACTTCCTACCTCTACCGCATTACTTAGAATCGTATCGATGGCCAGGTATTCAAGACATATGGCTGCTCCCNCTATGTCTACAATTGAATCAATTGCGCCAACTTCGTGAAAGTGTACCTTGTCGGGACTGATCGAATGAATTTTACCCTCGGCAACTGCAATCGATTGAAAGATTGCTAACGACTTGTCTTCTACCGATTGCGAAAATTTTGCCTGTTTTATGATATCTGTCACATCGGACAGATGACGATGANCTTTTCCCTCTTTGGCTTTGACCGTTGCTTTTGTGCCGTGGATGCCTTGTTTGCTNGAGGGTTCNACGATCAGCTGAAATTCGTGATNGACCGCGAGNTTNCCAAGNTCAGATTGAANNTGAGACTCTGGTACGCCTAAATCAATCATNGCGGCCAGGTTAAGNTCACCTGCAATACCGCAAGAGGGCTGAAAAAATAATGCTTTCAGNGTTCTANGCTACATCAAAATAGTCTGATGAAGTCGCAGCNGCCACANAATTTTCTTTTAGNTGCAGGAGATTNTGCATGTCNGCATTGACTACGTCGAGGCCATTTTCCAGAACGAAGGCGTAACTNCTTTGGAANGCGCTNAGCTTGGCTTTGAGGAGCTTNTCGTCATAGTACTTGTCAAATGCGTCTGGATTTCCCCATCCAAGCCAGGCTCTACCTGCAATAAAGCGACCGGCTTTCATTCCAACTAGCCCGATACCTGCTTTCTTAGCCTTTTCGAGTACTGGCTGTAATTCCTTGAGCGAAGGAGACCCTGGGAGTATTGATTTGTCTTCCCAGTCATACCAACCTCCTGGAGTGATCGCAATCATCGCCAAGTCGAACCAGCCTGTATCGGCAGCAGCATCGAGAACATTGGCTGCATTTTGATGTGTAGATATTCCTAGGTAAGACACTTTGCCTTGGGCTTTGGCTTCTTCAAAGGCTTTATAGATTTCCTCGCTCTTGATTACGGATACGTTATTTTGGCCCATATAATAGTAGGCATCGACATGATCAGTCTTCATTTCCCGAAGACTTTCATCTAAGTATCCAGTCCAGACTTTCGCTGCCTTTTTAGCCTGCTCGACGGTAATTGTTTCATCCCAGTCAGTATCTGACGCAACAAACCCTTTAGAGATCAAGAAAATCTCGTCTCGTTTTTTTCGCAGAAAATCGACCATGTTTTTTTCGGCATTGCCATAGTAATGCTTGAAACCCACGTCGAAGGTATTAACTCCAGCATCGAATGCCGCATGCAGTAGGTCGTCATGAGGCTCTCTCGAAAGTGTTGCACCACATCCAAAGACTAGGCGGCTCGAGTTATGTCCGGTTCTTCCGAGCTTGCGGTATTGCATTTTAGGCCATTCCTCACCCAGCCCCGCAGCTTCTTTACCTTCGACTACCGCGGCTTTGACGTTACCCGAATTCAAGAAAGACTGAGCACCGACTCCGATAGCAGTCCCATATTGCAGGAACTTTCTTCTAGTACCTGATAAAAGTGATTTGTTGGTCGTTGGGTTTTTCATGTCGACTCCCCGTTTACAGGTTGTTCTAAAGATTTTAGGCTTAGTCAGAATGCAATGGCTAAGACCGCCAGTTTTATAAGATAACGAATTAAACAATGCCTGCCAAACAAAAGCGAATCCTTACCTTACTGTATTTAATAGTTACGCTGTTTGCCTCTCCTGTTGTTTATTCGTTGAATTTGGACCCCATCAGCGCTGATCACTGGGACGAAAATCATGCGGCCCATCTTGCCTCAAGGGCGGGCTTTGGATTATTGCCGGGTGAAATTGCAGCGTTAGCTGCTCAAGAGCCAACAAAAGCGGTCGCCTATTTTGTCGATGGTGCAGCAAAGCCGAACGTCAGCGCGTTCGAGCACTCGGGCATCTTTGATGAAGGTCTTGATCCTTTCCCGCCTAGTAGGCCAGCTACAACTCGCCTTGCCAAGGAACAAGGACACGCATTGGGTATTAATGTGAAGCCGGGCGGTAACCGGCCCATTCAGCCGATCGTGAATAAATTTTTCTATTGGTTGAGGGCCAGCCGGTTGGAAACTGATCGGGTCAGTTATTGGTGGGCGAATCGAATGTTAACGACGAATCACCCGTTACAGGAAAAAATGGCGTTGTTTTGGCATGGGCATTTTGCGACGAACGAGGACAAAGTCAGAGACTACCGTAAGATGCTGAANCAGCTTGAGTTGTTCCAGGAAAAAGGCCTATCGAATTTTAGAGAGTTACTGATAGCNGTCTCACAGGATCCTGCCATGCTGGCTTTTCTTGATGCGGGCGTTAATACCAAAGATTCGCCAAACGAAAACTTTGCCCGCGAAATTATGGAATTATTCACNATGGGCGTTGGNCACTATTCNGAGACGGACGTGCAAGAAGCAGCGAGGGCTTTTACCGGATGGAATTCTCAAAATCTGGTNTTTTATATAGATGAGGAGCAACACGATTCGGGGGTGAAACGCTTTCTAGGGAAGGAAGATAATTTTTCGGGTACGGATATTATTGATTTGATTTTGGAGCAGCCTGTCACGGCTGAATTTATAGCTGCGAAGATATATCGGTATTTTGTAAGTGATCAGCTTTCGGAATCTGATGTTAAGGAGCTCGGAGCCCTTCTTAGAGATCAAGATTTTGATATAAGCGAATTCATGAGGACTCTNTTTCTCTCNGAAGATTTTTATTCTGATAAAAATAGGGGTACCCATATAAAAAGNCCGGTTGANTTGGTTATTTCGACCTATAAAAAGCTCGGGATGAATCAAGTGCCTGGCATACCTGACTTTAATGTGGTCACAGGTTCGCTTGGCCAGAGGTTGATGCACCCTCCTACAGTAGCGGGGTGGTCGGAGGGCAGGAGCTGGATCACGCCGAGTTTGTTATTTGAAAGAGGGAATTTTGTTTTGGACTCGCTCTTCCCCGATATTGGATTTGTGCCTCCAGATCGCTATCCCGTTTTTACGCCAGAAGTGGTTAATGTCCAAGACAGACTGCGCCANGGNATGTCAATTACGANNGCGACCAAACCTACAGGNGTGGATCAAGAGNNGGGNATGATGTCCGACTCAAATATGATGGCTGACAGAGATGAAGCCTTCAACACCCGACTGGGTAGCATGCGGGGCTGGCAGATGGCTATTCAAAGAGTCAAGCCAATCGAGCGTTCAACCTTTGGGGGTAGCTTAACTGACATGGTCTTGTCGGCGGAGGCTGAGACTCCGGAAGAGGTGATCGCTTTTTTTCATGGGTTATTTTTTGAGGTGTCGCTAGAGCAAGAAGTGCTGGACCAATTGGTTGACTTCCTGGAGCAGGAGATCGGAGGGTCTGATCTAAGGTCGTCTGATGGGTTTCTGGAGGAACCGCTCAGGAAGTTGTTGCACAGTATGTTGAGCTTGCCTGAATACCAGCTGGGTTAAGAGGAGGGCCAGACATGATTCGTCGTCGAGATCTGCTTAAGGGAACAGTTGCTTTAGGGCTAACGAGTTTAATGCCGCCTATAGCTGCCAGTTCATTCTCGAAAGATTTGCCTGTTCTTGTGGTAGTCGAGTTGTCTGGGGGTAACGACGGCTTGAACACGGTCGTACCCTTTGCTGATGATGCTTATTATCGGCATCGTCCAACGATTGGCATACCCGAATCCCAAGTGCTTAAGCTTGATGATCAGTTTGGTCTGAACCCCGGTATGTCTGGCTTCCAAAAGCTATGGGAGAACAATCAACTAGCGATCATTCATGGTTGTGGTTACGAAAGGCCTTCCTATTCGCACTTCACTTCCATGGCCTATTGGCATACCGGTGCACCCAATGGTGGCGATGAATTTGGCTGGATGGGAAGAACTGCAGATGTCATGCGCTCGAAACAGGCTGAAGATATGATCATCAATGTTGGCTCAACTCAATCGCTCGCAGTAAAAAGTGCGATACATACGCCGCTCGTTTTTGACGATCCAATGAGGTTTCAACGAAGTTATTGGATGAATCAGGTTGATTTCTCGTCTTCTGCAGAACCTTCCTATAAAAGTTCAAATCACGAGTTTTTAAAGGCGGTGGACGTCAGCGCAAAAAGCTCAGCCAGACGCATCAGAAAGGCCTGGTCTGATTACGAAACGAACGTCGATTACGGGATTGTGCCAATGGATTTACCAAAGGTTGCTTCCTGCATTGATGCTGGGCTTGAAACTCAGTTGTACCACGTATCTTTTCGAAACAACGCCTTTGATACCCACGTGCAGCAACCTAACCTTCATCGGCGATTACTGAGCTACGCGAGCGACGCGATATTCGGTTTTGTTAATGATCTTAAGCGGTTGGGGCATGCTGACCGGGTGGTGGTCATGGTCTATTCCGAATTTGGCAGACGTGTGCCAGAAAATGCAAACCTGGGTACTGATCATGGAAGTGCCAATAATATGTTTTTCATAGGCAATAGGGTGAATGGCGGCCATTATGGNGTCTTGCCAAGTCTNNTGAACTTNATCGATAGCGGAAACNTGGCNTNTACGACNGACTTNCGTCAGGTTTATGCNACGGCGATTGAGGATTGGTTGAAGGTGGACAGTAAAAAGGTACTGAAAGGAACATTTGAAAGATTCCCTATCTTTGCTTGATTATTTAGGTTTTAGGATTCCTCGGGTTGAAAGAAGTCCAGAGTNGAATTGGTAACTTCACCTACAATNGTCGCCTCGTCTAAAGAAGGGGTTTTNCCGAGTTCGCTTCCTCGAAGAACGAGAAAGTCAGTTAACTGGATTTTGCCCGCACTCGATTGTTGGAACTGCGCGCCAGCTTTTGGAGATATCCAGTAAGCTCTCATATCCACTCCCATTGAGTCATTAGGNACGTCCACGNTTCCTCGTTGACCCCAGCCAACGACTCGACCTTTTTCGATCACCAGCAAATAGTCATTTATTGGAGGGTCAGTCAACAAGTTGACTCCGGCCCAAATTGCTGTNTCGGAGGNGGGCCTGCTNGGCGCAGGGTCNAGAAAACTGGGCGGCATGTTCGCAGTCTCATTTTTNCTCTGGGAGCAGCCGGAGNCCAAAACGATCAGATTTNCAGNNNAAAGNAGAAGTANGANTTTCATNGGCGGTTATTCTCATTCAGGTTTTTTTGAGGATCAAGTTATTTGAGGAGCTAGGTAACAGGAGCGAGTTCTCATTGACCGGAAGAAAGNGATTGCCTACATTGCGAAAGCTCACTTGGAGATTATTTTGCGATTATTCCGATTATCCTTATTAAGCGCTTTTTGCTGTGCGAGTGCCTTGTCCGAGGTTCAGTTTGATAAAACGATGGCATGGAGCGCCTACAACTTAGGNACAACAGGGTATAACCAGTCTGTCGCNNTAGGGAAAGTCCTAAAGGACCACTACGGTGTTAATTTGAGAGTGCTGCCTGCGAAAAACGATGTATCGAGGTTGCTTCCCCTGGTGAAGGGTCGGGTGCAGTTTTCAGCAAATGGCATAGCGACTTATTTTGCGCAGGAGGGTTTGTATCAGTTTGCTTCGGAGAACTGGGGACCTTTGAAGGTTCGTATAATTATGACCTCTAATGGTGAAAGCAATCAGTCTTTAGGGGTGGCGGCAAACCTCGGTATAACGAGTTTTTCTGATTTGCGAGGCAAGCGNGTTCCCTATGTCAGAGGNGCNCCGGCAGTTAATGTGCCGACAGAAGCCTTTCTGGCCTGCGGTGGTTTGACCTGGGATGACGTCCAGCGNGTTAACTTCCCTGGTTACAACGCGATGTGGACTGGGTTGGTNAACAATAAGGTTGACGCGGCTTACGCCAATACGGTCTCTGGGCCGGCGCGGAAGGCCGAAGCTTCTCCTCGAGGTCTGTTTTGGCCTCCTGCTCCTCATGAGGATTCAGTTTGCTGGGAGAAAATGCATGANATAGTGCCTTTTTTGATCCCGCATTTCGCTACCCGCGGTGCTGCAATTAGTGTGTCAAACCCTCACCAAGGCGCAACGTATCCCTATCCTATTTTGATCACGATGGATAAGACAGATCGTAANTTGGTTCGCGACTTGGCCTATGTGATCGATACTCATTACGATGAATATAAAGACTCAGACCCTGGTTCAATTGGATGGGCAATGAATCGTCAGGTGTTTGATTGGGTCGTGCCTTATCATGTGGGAGCGGTCGATTATTTTAGATCTATCGGAGTCTGGTCTGACGAATATGAACAACATAACTTGAAGCTGATAGAGCGTCAGGAGTTGTTAGCAAGGGCGTGGACGCATTATAAAAACTCTTTCTCCGGTTCAGATGATCAATTTCGAGAGGGCTGGTTGGAATTTCGGGCAGAAGCGCTCGAAAGAGAGGGCGTTAATCCAGTCTGGCAGAAATGATGAACAGGCTGGTTGACCGGCTTCTGGTGCTGGTAGCTCTGACAGTTGTGTTTATNGCGATGGATATGCTGATGGTGTTCGGTGACCTGCAGCTTTTAGAAGCCGTAATGCGAATCGAAACCCAATTCTATTATTTGTTATTACTATTGTTGCTGCCTTTTGCCTTTCTTATCTATGGAAA
>PBUF01000124.1 GCA_002727775.1 Gammaproteobacteria bacterium | reverse complement strand
AATTAGAGGGCTTTCCAGAAAAACCAAAACCAGGAAGCGAAGGACAAATGACATGAAATGCATCATCGGGCGTCCCGCCATGATTCTCAGGGCTAATAAGGGGATCGATTACCTTGTAGAACTCAACAATCGACCCCGGCCACCCATGAGTAATCAGCAAGGGAGTAGCTTGGGAGTGCTTGCTCTGCATCTGAACAAAGTGAATTTCTAATCCATCTATTTCCGTTACGAACTGAGAAAACTCATTTAACCTCTGTTGAGTCGCAAACCAATCGTACTCTTCCGCCCAATACTCACAAAATTCACGGTGATAACTTAAAGGAACTCCTTGCGACCAGTCATCGACGGTCTCTTTTTCGGGCCAACGAGCAGCACGTAGTCGAACCCTCAAATCCTCTATTTCAGAAGAATCAACATTCAATTCGAAGGGTTTTACTTCTTCATTATCCATCATCAGATAATTTCTATTTTCTTCACATCGAACGCGAAGGGTCCGTCGTCGCCGTCGTAGATCATAAGACCTACCTCTCTAATTTTAGCCGGCTCAATAGGCCTATAATCGAGACGACGGCCTCTCCAGTTTGGCCAAAACGAATCCAACGGAATGATAACTTCCTGCCATAGACCATTCTTACTCTCAAAAGTCGCCCAGAACGACGCTCTCGATCTTCTTTCTCTAAGGATAACCGTATAAGACCTACCGTCGCCTTTTATTAACAATTTCATTTTTTTTGATTCACTAGGAACCGGCTCGTCCAAAAAAGAGCGGATTGAGGAGAAGCCGCCTCCATTAGTATTGGTCGCGCCAAAAAAACTCAAGGACTCTTCGCTAATCTCGAAGTCACCACGGGATCGCCCGCCCATGACGTTGTCATTCACAATCCTCCACTCTAGTCCCACAGGGCCATCATCAAGCACTTCAAAAAGCAAGTTCGCGCTAGCATTCATAGATACAAACAGACCAACCAGAAAAAAAAAGAGACACGCTCTCATCATCAAATAAACGCTATTAAGCATCGCTCACCTCTATGACAATTAGCTTTCCATTTAACCAGCTTGGCAACCATGCAGGCACTTTGGGCCGAAGCCTTTTGAAAATATCCGAGACGTAATCGGGACGATCCAGGACCGTCTTGGCATGCCCATTCACGCGTTCTCCCCGAATAAACATCTCAACTGGCTGACCTTCACCCGTAAACTGACGCCACCAAAAACCATCCACTCCTATGAACACTAAACCATCTTCTCGCAAATAATTTACTGGCAAACTGCGACCATCGGGCAAACTGACCATCATCACGCGCCGAGCTGTAGAACCGTCGGGGTCAGCTCGAAGCTCCCGCTCAACTCGTTGATTGGTGGTTTCACCCGGAACGAAGTTAAGCGTCAGAATCACAACCAAGACGAACAATAGCGCGCTCAACCAGAACATTCGCTTGTATCTGAAATTAAAAATCATGAACTCCCTGGAACAGGACGTAATTCAATTTACCACAGCAATTCATTGCTAGTGCTGAACAATTTTTATAGACAAATTGTAATGTATCAAGCAATTCATTTAGGCTTACGCGCTAAAGGTTCTAGAGAATTGAATCCAGTAATAGATATCAAGTCTTTAATCTCGCACAAATTGGCATTGCCTCGTATTTCAAATGGTTTCAACTCACATCAAAAATTTAGAGCGTGAAAAATCAGAAAAGCGCCATACAGCTGAACATGGGTAGTATGCGCCACACTTTAGTTTTAGCACTTTTGGTAATGAGCTCGCCTTTAATCTTTAGCGAAGATCAAACGGCATCCAAAAGGCTAAGCGTTTATCCCGACTGTAAACGATTCGAGTGTCCCTGGGACTACTTACGCAACAACTTGAACCTCGTGGATATAGTCAGAGACCCCGGGGATGCCGATATTCATCTACTGGTCATTCTAGAAAAGACCTCAAATGGGGAAATGTACAGTTTGCAGTTCATAGGCCAAACGATCTTTAAGGACCTATCCTTTAAAACCAGTTACTTCAGTCCAGAAGACAATACCGGTGACATGACGCGCAAGGAGATTCTGCGCAAAGTCAGGCTTGGCCTTGTCCCCTTTCTGCTAGATCGACCAGAAAGCGATTATCTATCCATCAACATCGACACCGAGAACCAGGAACAGCTAGATCATATTGCACGAGGTTCAGAAAAAACCGACCCCTGGAACTACTGGGTGTTCAAAACTGAAATCGGAATGAGCGTAGAAGATGAGGATCGAAGAGACAAAAACGAACACTGGGGCTCTCTAAATGCCAACAGGACGACGGAAAGCTACCGGCTCGGGATGGGTTACTGGCGAGAAAAAAAATCGCAATCGTTTATTCTGGAAGATGGTTCAACGTTAAAAGATGACCGCATTCGACAGAGCATAACCGGATACGCAATTAAAAGTTTAGGCGACCATTGGGGGGTAGGGCTTGGTGCTAGCCAACGCAAGTCAACCTATCGCAATCTGGACAATTCCTTTCGAATTGCCTCAGCTATCGAGTACAACGTCTATCCCTACCAATTGACAGCAGAGAAAGCACTAACCTTTGGGTACTTTTTAGGACACACGTCCTTCGACTATGAGCTGACAACCATCTTGGGCCTCGATAAGGAAAAACGCCCCGATCACGGTCTATTCGCTGAATACGATGTCCAACAACCCTGGGGATTTATTTCGGTTAGGTTAAGGACCTCTCAATTCCTAAACGATACCGAATATTACAGCCTGTCTTTGGGGGGGGACCTGGACTATCGGATCACCAAAGGGCTAAGCATTAATCTATGGGGCAACTATTCGTTAACCAATAACCAAATTTACCTGGCAGCAACCGAGGCTAGCAACGAGGACCTTCTCCTAAAAACAAAAGCGTTGGATACAAATACCAGAAGCAATTTTGGACTAAGCCTCAAATACAGTTTTGGCTCAATCTACAACAACGTCGTCAACAACAGACTTCGTGGATCCGGCTTTACGAGAGTCTACGACTAAGAGCTAAAAGTTTTTACAGCCATCTTCAGAGTCTGCGCAACGCCTTGGCTCGATTGACTTTCCGCGTCATCAACATACTATACCCCCCATGGGTATTTCATTAATCACCTTAACGCTGCTGTTGCTTCCCATTATCAGTGAGACCAGACCCATTTCTTATCCGGGCGGCTCAACAGTCATGGCCTTTACCGACAATTTAAAAGACTCTCTCTATTACCACTATTCTCCCTCTTACAAGTACTCTATCGGGCTGGAAAGCCTTAAACACAAAGTCCTTGAACAGGATTATTCTTATGTTCGATTCACCTACCTACTGAATCGTAAAAACACACAAAACTCACAAAGGAATCTTTATTTTCAATCCGGTGTCAGCCTCAACGGAGTGAACAATCACTTCTACGGCGTCCATGGCGATTGGGAAACGCGGAGATGGTTCTCCGGGTTTGGCTACAAGCAAGAGAGGCGTGAGGTCGAGGATTATAGCGAGCAGTTCGTGCAATTAGGCCTCGCTCCCTACCTGGGAGACTATGGAGACTTCCATACATGGATCATGATCAAAACTAAAAAAAATAGTCTCTCTGGATCTTGGTCGACCTACCCCTTGCTTAAATTTTTCAAAGGCGATTTCCTAATTGAGTTTGGCTACAACGACAAAACAAAATTAGATGCGCATTTAATGTACCGGTTCTGAGGAAATAACATGAACAAAATTTTTGGAGCTGCCTTCCTGATCTACTGCGCTTTCGCAGTAGTGGTTACTTACGCTGAGAACTCCCATAAACACAGTGGCCATATCCACGAAACACTCGTCGATGGAGAAAAGTTGGAGGTTGATCCCGAACAATTTGACAATTTTGTTGAGGGGCTGCCTCAATCTCAAATCGCGATCGTCAGTGTAAAGGGCATGGTCTGTGATTTTTGCGCACGAGGAATAGAAAAAACCTTTCGTAAAGACAAAACAATCCAGAAAATCAATGTCGATCTCAGCCGAGGTAAGGTAATCCTCGCTTACTCGATGGATAAAGAAATTGTCCGAGAAGAAATAAGCCATAATATCCTCATAAACGGCCAGAACATGACACACCTGCAAGTGATCACAATAAATTAAGCCGAATTTTAATGGATGATAAAGCCGCCAATGTGATTTCTCTCTTTGCATCTTCGTCGACCCTAATTTGTTGCGCGCTTCCGGCATTGTTCGTAGTCATGGGCGCAGGAGCAAGCTTCGCGAGTCTCGTAACCGCGTTACCTTTTTTAATTACAGTTTCGCAGTACAAAATTTATATAAGTTCGTTCGCGTTCATTCTCATCTTGATTGCTGGATACGCAAACTATAAAACCTATTACTTACCCTGCCCCTCCGACCCCGAACTAGGAAAAGCCTGTCTCAGAACAAGGCAGACATCGCGTTACATCTATTATTTCTCGGTCGGACTGTTCATTTTTGCTAGCATGTTTACCTACGTTATTCCAAAATTGATCTAGAAATGAGTCACCCTAGTCATAAATCACAACTAGCAAGTCTTCGCCGTATAGAAGGACAAATGCGTGGAATCGCTAAAATGGTGGAAGACGAAAAATACTGCGTGGATATCTTAAATCAAATTAAAGCAGTCAGAAATTCACTTGCCACTGTCGAAGGGAAAATCCTCAAAACTCACCTAAGAGAATGCGTTAAAGATTCTCTAGATGGCGGCGAAAACTTCGAGGAAAAGGTAGAAGAACTCCTCAAAGTATTAAAAAGATAATGTTTCCCGACAGACAGAACAAAAACGAACCGACAAAGCGATCAACTAGGGCGCCAAAAACTTAGATCTCAAGTAGAGATTAAACAGGTGCGCGCTTGCTAAGAGCACCGANCCCACTATGGTCAATGAAAGCTCTACCGCAGCATAATCGTGAAAATAAACACCAATTCCTAGACAACTTATCCCCACCAGCGCAGGTACCCCCATAATTCGGTTTCCGTGGGTTCTGTAACCCCCAACCAATGAGAGATAGCTCAAGGGCAACACGATGAACAGTAGAACTTGATGCAGAAGGTGATCAGAAAAAAAAGCGAGCGCGGAGATCGAAGAGCCAATCAATAACAAGACAGGGAAAGATATACAGTGCACCAAACACACAACAGAAATCAAAACAGAGATTTTGTCGAGTTTCGCATCAAAACTTTCTTTCCCCTGCATCGCCTCTCAATCTAGTCCTTGTTAAGTGGCCAGATATCATAACGTAATTTGACCCTCCTCAAAAATAAGACATGTTCAGGGTCTTCGATATTCAACTAACCAACAACCAGCACCGGGAATTCTCAGTCCAGCACTAAGAGCGTGGAAAAGGTATTATCATTCCCATCACAGTTTGTTGAAGATCATTTATAACTATGCAGGTAAACAGACATGAAATCCGTTAACTCCACCTCTCTTGTCTTTCTTTTAGGACTCTCTGCTCTCTGTGCTTCGATTTCGGTAGCTCAAAACAGAGAGTTTACAATCTCAAATATTGGCAAATTTGATCATCCTTGGGCTATCGAGTTCTTGCCTAACGAGAAAATATTACTCACTGAGATGCGCGGCTCGCTGAAAGTATTAGACAATAAAGGCGTCTTTCTTGGAGAAGTAAAAGGAGTTCCTGAGGTCGCTTTTGGAGGCCAAGGTGGACTTGGTGATATCGCACTTCATCCAGCCTTCGAACAAAACCAACTCGTTTACCTGAGTTATGCCGAAGCCGGACCAGGTAACACTTCTGGTGCCGCCGTAGCAAAGGCTAAACTCCATATCAATCAAGAGGGGTCTCAACTGACCAGGCTTGAAGTCATCTGGCGCCAATATCCCAAGGTGACAGGAAAGGGTCACTTCGGCCATCGCCTTGTTTTTGGCCCCCAGGGTTATCTTTGGATCAGTTCGGGAGAACGACAAAAATTCGACCCCTCACAAGATATGGAATCGAACCTCGGTAAAATGATTCGGCTTAACTCGGATGGCTCTCAACCTGCTGACAACCCATTTTCAGGAGGTCTTATTCAAAGCCAAATATGGTCACTAGGTCATAGAAACCCCTTGGGGGTAACCTTTGACGATCATGGCAAATTGTGGGTGGTGGAAATGGGTCCAAAAGGAGGCGATGAGCTGAACCTTGTCAATCGCAAATCGAACTTTGGTTACCCGATAGTATCTAACGGAGATCACTAC
>PBUF01000123.1 GCA_002727775.1 Gammaproteobacteria bacterium | reverse complement strand
CAGCTTCGCACATTGCGTTAACTAAATTAGCCCTCATGGCTTCTCGAGTGTCAACGAGAAGATGTACGACTACCATGTTTCTAGAATCATGAGTGGCTTTGTGCTGGTGGACTTCAACATCTATTACTCCGCCNCCTCTNGCCACCATTTTAGGGTGTAAGCTATTTGCTAGAGAAATTATCTCGGACTTCTTTTCCTCCACATTTTTCGCGGCTGTTGCAGGATCACCGGTGATTACTGACTGCACCTGTCCTATCAATATCGTGTCGACTTCGTTTGTNGTGAANCCCCCACTGAGGCGCGAGATTCTTGCNGCTCCAGAGAGTCCCGCNACGATGGACGGCTCTTCTACCGCTAGCGGTACAACATAGTCCTGATTGTTTATCAGGAAATTGAGAGCAACACCCATGGGCAGACCAAAAACTCCGACTACGTTCTCGATCATTTTGTCGGCCACGTTGATGTTTAGTTGGTGATCAGANCTAGTGAGTTGACGAACGTCGTTGGATGAAAGGAGGCCCTTCTCGTGTAAAGCGCTTATCCTTTCAAGAATGCTCATCTTGAAAAAATTGGGAATTCGTGATTTACCGGATGATTCGTTTTTAGGTCGCTTTGACGCCATTAAGGGCCATCTCCATATCAAGATTNATAAATTTCAGAGTCGTAACTCGCTGACAGAATCTGTCNAAAGCCTCGGGTTCAAAACCGAATGCGATACCAATATCNCCGCCACCAGCGCCGCATGGTTTGTACACCAAACCAAGTTCGGATGCGATTCTATCTAACCTTTGATGTGGAGTGGTAAATATTTTTAACTTGCCAGCTTCATCGAANTTTTTTAGGCAATCTGTGTAATGGGTTATTGCATCTATNGAGAAGCCTTTNTTTGTTAANTTTTCAGAGGCTAAACAGAGCTCGCCCAGTGTTTTTTTTCTCTCCGAATTTTTGATTGATTCGAATTGGGTCAGATGATCGCGAGTGCTTGAGGATTGTCCCGTCCAGACAACTCGCCACTGCAGCGCTTCTGGCAGATTATGCTGAGTTATGGTCAGCCCTGATTTTTTTTGGAAGCTGATTGCTCCTCCGTGCCAGCTTGTGGCGACATCTATGCCGCTACCATACCCCTGTTGCCAATCTTGGTGTATTGCAAGCACATCTTCCAGGAAGGCTTCTCTGTCTAGCATTTTGCTTAGCGCAAGGTAAGTCGCTGTTACTAATGCAGCTGAAGACCCCAAACCAAACTTGCTTTGATTAAAGTAAAATTCCGACGTGTCCGAATGTAGTGAAAAAGGGGTGTGATAGTCAGTAAACCCAAGTTTTTTCAAGCAAAGCTCGGCAAATTCACTTGTCGGTACGGTGCAAAAGTCTTGTTCAAAGACATGTAGCCCTGGAGTGCTGAAGCCTGAGGACAGAAATCCCCAGCCTGCGTGCGTCGCGTTTAAGGCTACCCTTGAGAAGCGATTTATTGCCATGGATACAGCAGGGGCTCCTTCGAGAACGGCGTATTCACCCCATAAAATTATTTTCCCTGGAGCAGTGACTTCAATTTTGTATGATTTTGGCTTCATCGCCTATTTCGCAGCTGGTAATGTTCTCACTGCCTACCACGGANGCAAGACAACCCATTACTTTGGCTTCACTTTCTGGGAGGCATATTGCTTTAAGTTGGGGCCCAGCGTCGGTTGTAAAGAAGACGGCCTGGCCAGAATTTCTTAGATCACGGATTAGTTGAATACACGCCAGAGTAGCAGGCGCCCAATAGATCAGCGGGGGATCGCTAGAAATCATCGTTGCGATCATTTTCAAGCAGCTTTTTTCTGATAAATCGGCCAGCTTGTCGAAGTTTCGATTTCTGATTGCGGTTAGAGCTTCATCGAAATCCTTCTGTGCTTCGCTAACCCATGATTGGTAAAAAGGAGAAGTTAATCGTGTGATTTCCATGCCTTTGCTGGAGCCAGTCTTCTTCTTCTCGGTATTTATTGTTGCGATGACTATACGCAGGGGCCAGTAATCGGGTTTGAAAATTGGCTCGGCTTCCCAGTCTGGGCCTTGCAGACCAACGAACCCGCCGTATATCGAACGAGCTGCGCTGGCGGAGCCGGTCCTTGCGATTGCGGATATCTGTTGTTTTGAAAATCCCAAGGAGAAGTGACTGTTAAGGGCCGTGGTCAGAGCGGCGAATCCAGAAGCCGAGGAGGCGAGACCAGCGCTAGTTGGAAAATTATTTTCGGTTTCAATCCTAATATTCTTAATGGTGTGTATTTGTCGCAATGAGTTTAGAAATTTCGAGATTTTTTCGTCTTGTACTGATTGTCCGTTGATATAAAGAACGTCAGTTTCGTTGGTCGAAACGGTTGTTTTTGTTGTCAATTTGGACAAGGTGACAGAAAGACTCGGGGTTGAGGGAAGATTCAGATCACTATTACTTTTGCCCCAATACTTTATAAGGGCGATGTTTGGATGGGCCAGCGCTGTGGTTGAATTAGTTGCCGTCATCACAATTCTTTTGTTTCTTTCACTATTGCCTGTAGTTTCACAATAAAGTNNTCTATTCGCTTCTGAGTAAATGGTAAATCTAAAGCGATGAATGCCATGCCAAGAGGGAACATCCAAAANCCNAGGATGGGTAAAAAGCCAAGNACACCNCCGATCATCAACAGGATNCCTAGTAGAGTTCGNATGCCGTAGGGAACCTTTTCTTTAGCCCACGTNAGTGCATTTAGTGAGGTTAGAGCTATATTTNTTTTAAGGCTCACACCTTTAACCAGANGNTNAAGCGACTGCCGAAGTGTCAGGTGACGACAGTATTCCCCTTTTATNAATGCGGTCTTGAAGANTTGGATCAATNGAAGTGAACCGATAACANCCATCCTCATCGAGCGTTCGAGATANATGCTCTCGNTCCATTAACAGGTGAATATGGGCTATCGCTTCGCCTAACGCCATCATTTTTTGACGCGGTTCGAGTTTCCTCTCGAACATGATGGGTAGTAGGTCCTTTGCGACTTGTGGTTTTTCTGCGCAGGCTTGCTCTACCAGAATCATTCTATGCTCGTGGTGGTCAATCAGTTCTTGTAATCGCTCTCGGATGCCGTAGAACGGAAGATTATGNGCGGGNAGCACGAAGGTATTATCCGCAATGGACATAAACCGGTGATGTGACTCCATCCAGAATTTAAGGGGGTTTGCATTAGGCTCATTCGGATGAACGCTGACGTTTGAGGTGATAACTGGAAGAATCTGNTCTCCAGAGATCATCATTTCTAACTCTTCGCAANACAAACAGGCATGTTCCGGNGAATGTCCNGATCCNACCACTANTTTCCAGGAATAATTNCCAATGACCAANACCTGGTCATGTTGCAGCCTTTCATAGGAGGTGGGTAGCCCCGGCATGCTCATCGAATCAGCCGACCGTTTGGCCCACATTTGTCCTANCTGCTCTAGGAAATCTTTNGGCATTCCTGCTCGGGTATAAAAATCCATTCCTGTCCAGGATGAATGGCTATTACCGGTGTTGTTCGCGAAGCTTCTTGCTTGATAGTACTCACCGTGCGTCATGAAAAAAGGACAGCGAAACTCATTAGTAATCATCTCTGATTGCCCGGTATGATCTGGATGCATATGTGTGCATATCACCCCAATCACAGGCTTGTTACTAAGTTCTGACTTAAAAATGTCGTGCCACAGTTGTGTGGTTTCTTCGGTGGCCATCCCGGTATCCACCACATACCAGCCTTTGGTATCCTCCAGGAGATAAAGATTGATGTGGGCTAAAGAGCCAGGCATTGGCATGGTTAGCCATCTTACGCCGGGTGCAAGTTCAACCGTAGTGCCGGGTTTCGGGTGCTCGTCAAAGGGATATCTGAGCTTATTCTCTTTACTACTCATAATGACNCTTATTATAACAGAATAAGAATAAATCGCTTGCTGTTGTGAGTTTTGCTTTTGAACGGTCAATTGAGCTAGGGGTATTGCAAGAAAGAATGGGCTTGAACGACTATTTGATTGTTATTTCTCGCAAGGCGCGTGAGTGGCATGGATTTCGGTATTGGTGTCAAAAGTAGTAAGCTAAGATTAAGAAATAACGCAATTGTGAAAACAACATGCTCACGGATCAAAAACCTGCTTCTTTTTTTTCTAGCTCAGAGATTGAGTTACTAAGAACAAAGTCCAGTTTGCGTGGCGTGTTTTTGGTTGCTCATTGCTGGGGTGTGATTTTTTGCACGTGGTTGGTAGTTGCCAATTGGACCAATTTGCTGACTGTACTTGTGGGGATCATGGTCATTGGTACGAGACAGCTCGGCCTATTTGTTTTAGCGCACGAAGCGGCCCACATGAACTTGTCTGCAAATCGGAAGCTAAATGATTGGTTAATGCAGTGGCCCTTAAATCGAGTTTTGTTAGGAGGTACGGGCGAGGGATATCGAAAATATCATATTCAACACCACGCTTTTACCCAGCAAGAAAACGACCCAGATCTGGTTTTATCAAAACCTTTTCCTATCACCGCGAAGTCCTTTAGAAGAAAAGTGATACGCGATTTGACTGGCCAGACTGGTGTGAAACTTTACGGTGCAACGATAGGAGAGGCTTTTTCAGGAGCGAACTTCCCTGAATGTGTCAAAAATGGATTGAGAAGGCTGGGTCCGAATTTAATGATTAATCTAGGTTTTTTTGCCGCTTTCGCCTTTTTTGAAGTTTGGTATCTTTATTTCTTGCTTTGGTGGGTTCCCGCGTTAACTTGGAACCATTTTGTGACGCGAGTGCGAAATATCGGCGAGCATGCCGTTGTGTCGGATAACAATGATAGATTGAGAAATACGCGAACGATAATTACCAATTGGTGGGAGCGAGCTTTTATTGCCCCTTATTCTGTGAATTATCATCTGGAACATCACCTGATCGTCAACTGCCCTTGTTATAATTTGCGAAAAGCGCACCAAATGCTTATTGGGAAAGGAATCAGGGACCAAATGGAAGTCGTCTATGGCTATCCAAATATGTTTCGAAAAGCCATCGTTGGCTAATGGAATAAAACGTGCCTGTATTGACGAATGACGAAATAGATCGCTTTTTATCGGAGCGGGAAATTCTGCTGAGAATTGGGGTTAATGGTCTCGATGGTTTTCCCTTGGTAACCCCGATCTGGTTTATCTATGATGATCAGGCGGTGTATTTTACCCCTCGCGAAAAGTCAGTTTGGTTCGAGTGCCTTAGGGCTGATGCTCGAGTATCACTGTGCATCGACGAAGAAGGTCAACCTTATCGCAAGATACTGATCAAAGGCACCGCCGAGCTGGTGCACGACGTGGGTGAAGATGATAAATGGCGGGAAATGTATTTGTCGATGGCGTCACGTTACGTTCCTGAAGCTGGGGCCCGCGCTTACGTCAACAATACAATAAAAGAGCCTAGAGGGCTTTATCGTGTCAATTTGGCGACTTCCTTGGTCAAAAGTTGGCGAATGCCAGTTGCGGATGAAGACCCCATGGGTATCTGGCATCAACGATATTATCGACCAGAAACGCGATTCTAGGACATAAATAGAGAATCAAAATTTTTGGGCTCATTACTTGTTCTGCTCTCTCTGATGCACTTAGCTAGGATAGGTATGCCATCTCTGATGGTGTCGTCCTCAAGATGGCCAAACGCTAATCTTAGATAGGGCACATTTTTAGTTTCGCAGTGGAACGCGATACCTGGAAGGTAGTGAACGCCTCTCTCTGATGCGAGTTCGGATAGCTTTTTCCTGTCGACGTCATCTGGCATGCGTACCCACACAAACANACCGCCTATCGGCTTGGACCATTCACAAATATCGGACAGCTCTTTATCTAAGCCATCTAAAGTCAGATCCCGTTTTATCTTNAGGATTGGATTGGTATAAGCCGCGTGCTCCCAGATTCCATCTTTATAGAATTCTGCGGTAATTGCGGCGGCAAGATAATTGCTNCCATTGTCGTGTCGCCGGGCCAGTATTTTTTCTAGCATGGGTGGCCTGGCAATTAAATAACCCAATCGTAACCCTGGGCCGAGTATTTTGGAGAGNGAGCAAAGATATATGTGGTTTGGGTTATCGTCCAAAGCATATATTGCAGGCTCTACCTCGCCCTCATAATGAACATCGGCGTAACAATTATCCTCCACGATGGGAACATCGTATTTATTTGCTAGATCGATCATTTCCAATCTGCGACTCTTTGGCATATTAAAACCAGTCGGGTTTTGATAGGTGCTGATGGCNTAGATGAACTTTGGCCTCTTTTTTTGTTTATCTAACCTTTTGAGTTCATCTTCCATATGGTCAATTCGCATTCCTCCCTCGTCGAGTTTNATTCCCACCATATCCAGTTTGAGGCTTCTATATGCACTGAGTGTTCCGGGGTAGTTAAACTCTTCGAGAATCACAGAGTCCCCTGGCATTTCTTGAAGTGCTTCGGCGGCAAGCGTAACTGCCTGCATCGAGCCATTGGTTAACAGTATGTGGTCAGGGTTAATAGAAACACCCTCTCTCTCTTCCTCTCGCCTGGCCATGGCTTGTCTCATTCCTAAATGACCGAGATCACCAGGATACTTTGTTAGCTCCTCAGCTTGCTCGCCAATGACTTTGACGGCGGCTTCCTGTAATTGTTTTGTGGGGAATGTTCCTGGGTCGGCTCTTCCAGAGCCAAAGTCGTATTGTATTTGCGCCATGTTTGTTTACCGCTGCCACACAAATTTAAAGAATTACGATATTGCTTCGAATTGGTTTAGATCACAAGTTCTTGGGCCATTGGACTTGGTTTAATTAGGAATGCTTAGACTGTTTATTGTATCGGGCCATTCTGCTATAGATATTGGTCAAGGGAGAAGCTATCGCAGCGAGGAGGTTGGTTATGCGCAACGAAAAATCTTTGAATGTGTTGACTCAAGAACAAAAATCAAAGTATTTGAAAGAGGGCTATTTGGGTTTGTCTGGTCTCGTCTCGCAGCGTTGGTTGGAGAGGTTGCGAGTCGTGACAGAAGCTTTTGTTGAAGAGAGTAAAGCGCTTACTAAATCAGATAAGCGTTTTGATCTAGAACCAAGCCATACAGCTGAAGAGCCTCGAATCAGGAGGCTTAATTCGCCGGTTGATTTTCATGAAGAATATTGGGAGTTCGCTAGCGAAGGCCCTTTTGCTGATATTGCCGAAGATCTATTAGGGCCGAATTTTAAATTTCACCATTCCAAATTAAATTTTAAATGGTCAGGTGGTGGTGAAGAAGTTAAATGGCATCAAGATATTCAATTTTGGCCGCATACTAACTATGACGTACTAACTTTAGGTATTTACCTTGAGTCTGTGACAAGCGATATGGCGCCCATGGGAATAATACCTGGTAGCCATGAAGGCCCGCTTTATGATCAATATGATGAGAGTGGACGGTGGACGGGGAATATACGTGACTCAGATTTGTCGAAAATTAATGCTGAGACGGCTGAATATGTGTTTGGGGAGGCAGGCACGGTAACCGTTCACAATTGTCGAAGCATTCATGGATCGGCTCCAAACCTAACAAATAGGATAAGGCCTCTATTACTTTGTGCCTATTCTTCCGCAGATGCTCTACCAATTACAAACTTAACCAATGGTGGTCTTCATTCAGAAGAATTTATTCGAGGAGGTCCGGCTAAGTGGGCGCGATTCGATCACCGCCCGGTGCTGATGCCGCCTGACTGGTCAAAGGTCGGTCACAAATCCATATTCGCCCATCAGCAAAAAGAGGGAAAATGACCTGTCAGCTTCCTATCTGAGATACATCAAGGAGTTTTGCAGGCTCGTTCCTAATTAAGGCAGAACTGGGGGTTTTACGCTCGTACTTTTTTGCTGGCGTATTGTTGATTTCTTCCAATTCCTTGGCTTTTATACCCGAATCTTCCCGCTCTCGAGAGACCTTTCCATAAACAGTGTTTCGTTGAGTGGGGTTGCGATTAAGCATTTGAATTAGCTTACGCATTTCCATCGGTGAAGTTTCCTGACCATGTTGAGTTCCTGCGGCGCGACTGATCGACTCATTCATCAATGTACCACCGAGGTCATTGCACCCTGCATTTAAGCAGGCTTTGATGCCTTCATGGCCCATTTTGACCCAGCTGGCTTGTATATTTTGAATGGATTTTCCGAAAGCGAGTCTTGCGACTGAATGCATTAAGACCGCTTCTCTGAAGGTAGGGCCCTTCCTTGCTTGGCCTTTTAGGTACATGGGCGCTTCCATGTGTATAAATGGCAGTGGGACAAACTCGGTAAACCCCCCGGTTNGTTCTTGAAGCGTTCTGATTCTGATTAGATGTCTCGCCCAATGTTCTAGGCGCTCGACATGGCCATACATAATGGTGGACGTGGTTTTAAAGCCGACTTCATGNGCTGCTGCCATCACATCNANCCATTGCTGGGTGTTGATCTTGTCGGCGCAGATCACGGCCCGAACCTCATCGTCCAGTATTTCTGCGGCTGTCCCAGGCAGGGTACTTAAGCCAGCCTCTTTTAATAGAGATAGGTAGTCGACTAAGTTCATCTCCATGGTTGCAGCGCCTTGCCAGATTTCAAGTGGTGAAAACGCGTGGATGTGAATGTTTGGAACGGCTTCTTTTACGGTCTTAAGAATATTAACGTAGGTGTCGCCAGTATATTCGGGATGTATTCCNCCTTGCATGCANACCTCGGTCGCTCCTCTNGCCCATGCTTCTTTAGTGCGTCTGCCTATTTCTTCTTCAGANAGATCATAGGGCCTGCCTNTNANATTTTCAGCCAATTTACCTTTGGAAAAGGCGCAAAACTGACATTTGAAATAACATATGTTGGTGTAATTAATATTCCGATTGACCACGAAGCTTACCGAGTCACCATTCAATTCTTGCCGCAGTTTGTCGGCGGCCTGGGTTACTGCTGAAAAATCGTCGCCTCGAGCTTGAAATAAACGAATAATCTCTTCCTCGCTCAACGATTCATTGTTCGATGATTTGTCTAGAATGAGGCTAACGTCTTTGGAAACTCTCTTTGGCGTATTAATCAATGCGCTCATTATCTCGTTAGGTGGCTTTGTTTCTACATCACCAGGTGACCAGTCGTCTGTTCTGGCGAATCCTTCAGTATCCACCATATCCGCAATTCGCTCATGTAAATTTGGATGTGTCCAGGAAGCAAAGTCTCGTGCGTAGCCCGGGTATATCGTAAGACGCTCGTCCAGGTGTTTCCCTGCAGCGTAGGTTTGCTTTGACAAGTCATCCAGGTGTGGCCAGGGGGCTTCCGGATTAACAAAATCGGGAGTGACTGGAGAGACGCCTCCCCAGTCATTGATTCCCGAATTAACGATCTGAGATAGAACGCCCGGACTCAAGTTTGGGGGAGCCTGCACACTCATCTGGGGGCCAAACATGATCCTAGCGATGCCTATTGTCCATAATAGTTCATTAAGATCAGGCTCGGGTGCATGAACCATTTTGGTTTCTGGTTTAGCACGAAAATTCTGGACTATGATTTCCTGTATGTGCCCATATTTGTCCTGGATTTTCCGAATTTTGAGCAGGCTATCGATACGTTCTAAGCGAGTTTCGCCAATACCAATCAATATGCCGGTGGTGAAGGGGATCTTTGCGATTCCAGCGTTTTCAAGAGTTTGCAGTCTTACTTCTGGAATTTTGTCCGGGGAGCCATAGTGAGGCATTCCCTTTTCACACAAACGGTCAGACGCGGATTCGAGCATGATTCCCATGGAAGGAGATACTGACTTTAGGTCTTCTAATTCTTCTGGTGAAAGATTGCCTGGGTTGAGATGAGGTAGCAGACCGGTTTCTTCAAATACTCTTTGCGCAGCCACCTTGAGGTATTCTGTGGTGGTTGTGTAGCCCATCTCGCTAAGCGCCTCGCGGGCAGCTTTATATCGTAATTCTGGTTTTTCTCCCAGAGTAAACAGCGCTTCTTTGCAGCCCATTTCTGCACCTTGTCGCGCTTGTTGTAATACTTCATCCAGACTCATGTACGGAGCTATTACCTTCCGAGGTACTTTTGCAAAGGTACAGTAATGACAAACGTCTCTACACAAGTGAGTAAGTGGAAGGAATACTTTGCGCGAGTAAGTTACGACATTGTTGAACCCCTGGTCGCGTAGTTCTGTGGCAACACGAGCTATAGCTCCTGTATCCGTAAAATTGGCGAACTCCAATAGTTCCGAGTCCGACAGTTTAGAGCCCGATCGAGCTTTTTCTAGGAGCAGATTACTCATTGTTTTGGCCCCATCGTATTTTTTTCCATTTCAGATAGACGATCAATGATTCCGGATCTGGATAAAAAAGTGCCTGTTTGACTGTGTGGCGCGGATTCAAAGAACATTGTTAAGTCGCTTGGTACGTCAACATCCAGTGAGAAGCAGGAATTGGGCACTATGACCGGGGTAATGTCTCGTTTGAATGCGGCTTCTATATGGGGCCTAAAACTTTGGCCGTCAAAAATATAAGGAATAGCCAGAGGTGGAGAGCAGATCAGTCCGTTGGTGCCGACTTTTTTTGCGTCAGGTAATACCGTTACGGTCTGGTGATTTGAAATCAGTGTGTCTAACTCCTCGGCGTTCACGCCAGGGACATCAGCAGGAACAACGAAGACACCATCTGCGTTGAAATTATTGACTAAATGATGAGTTGCTTGTTCCAGAGCATCAGCCAAACTAGCGGAAGGGGTTTCCGAAAATCGCTCAGTGTTAAAGGCTTGGGCTAAAGCGTCAGCTTCGGGTGCCCGCGAAACAATTAAAATATGATCCAGTAAATTTGAACTAGATAAGGCAGTAAGAACATCTCTGGCCATAGCCAGCATCAGCGATTTTCTCTCGGAAGCACTTAGGACATTTGCGAGACGTTGCTTCGCCATTTCAAACGTCTTTATTGGAACGATAGCCCACATAAAAAGTGCTCCTTCGCCTCTTAAAGGCTAGCTGTTAACAGAACATCAATGACCCCTATTCGCGCTCCTTGCTTTGCGCAACTGAGTTGTCGTTGACGGAGGGGGAAATAAACTTTTGACAACAGACTTAGGTTATTTCCTCCAAAAACCTGACGCATTGATCCGCAAGCGCAATGCGATCCTGCAACGTTAACATGATGGTTTGCGTAACGATAGAAGGAATTGGTATATCTTTAGCCTGTTCATGGTCAGTTTGATCTAACACGAATCCGGACAGTAGCGATCCATAATGTTTGGCAAC
>PBUF01000122.1 GCA_002727775.1 Gammaproteobacteria bacterium | reverse complement strand
GTTTGCCCATTTTCCGTCCGCGCATTGTATTTGGGTCTCGCCGGTGGGGTTGACTGCAGCGTGGCGACCTGTTTGTCGTTGAACTGTTGATTTATTGACTAGCCAGGAATAACTGGCTGCTTCCGTCGTTACATTGAGTGCTGCGGTCATGGATATATCAATGAATTGACCTTTGCCGGTTGTTCCCCTATTGAGCAGGGCCGTCAGAGCCGACATAGTCGCAAAATGGCAGGCTGTATGATAACTCTGATTCCCCCAACCTCTAACAGGCGGTAGGTTGTGATCATCATAACCGCAGCTCCATGGTGGGCCTCCTGCAGCCATGATCGTGAGGTCTGTCGCTGGAGCATTGCTTAGAGGGTTTTTCCTCCCATAGGGTGTAATAGCAATGTGTATGAGCTTCCGATTTAGTTTGGATAATTCGGGATAGTCGAGCTTGAGATCAGATAATCGGTGCGTTGGTTCGCCTTCGATCAAAATATCAGCTGTTTCAATGAGTTTTTTGAACTCCCACGAATTTTGTTCTAGATTCAAGAGAACCGAACGCTTGCTCGTATTGTAATGCCAAAAGTAAAGACTTCGATTTTCGCCTGGTTGGTGGTCAAGAAAAGGTGGGTATGCTCTGCTTGCCGCTCCCTCTTCAGGTTCGACTAATATAACGTCGGCGCCCATAACTCCTAGGAGCTTGCCAGCCCAAGAAACACGTTCGTGAGCTAATTCGACGATCCGAATACCTTCTAGGACACTCATATCACCTGCTCTCTNTTAAGNGTTANAAGGTCCTCTTTCGAAAGCCCAAGAAGTTCAATAAAAACNTTNTCATTATCTTCTCCAAGGCAAGGAGCTCCNGAGTTCATTTGCCAGTCTGANTCAGAGAANTGAACTGGATTACCATCTACNCTAACNTCTCCGATTTCGCTGTGGGTGACGGTTGGCCAAAGATGAAAATTTTCCGTGCTGCTGTCTGTTTCGATTCTGTCTTGGGGTTTATGCACTGCACTTACTGGCACTTCTATCGAGCGGATTAGAGACTGTAATTCAAATTTATTTTGACTCTGTGTCCAACAAGATAAGTCTTGGTCTAAAGCGTCTTGATTTTCGATTCTCTCACTAAGCGAGCGATATTTGCTTGTCCAGGTTTGTTGAATAACATCAGCAAGCGCATTCCAGTCCTCGTCATCGCGGCAGCTGATAGCAATCCACTCGTCATCGCCTTTGGTTGGGTAAATGCCATGTGGGGACATTTGGAGGTATTGGCTTCTGTTTGAATTAATCCCTTCTGGAGTGCGGGTGGGATTTCCGTTTACCGTCCAATCCAGAAGAGATGGTCCGTTTAAAGCCACTGCTACTTCCGTACAAGCCATATCGACCCATTGTCCCTCGCCGGAATTCTGTCTGTGTAAGAGGGCAGCGAGGATCGCCATTGCCATGTAATAGCCACCCGTATGGTCCATGTATGAATAACCCCAACCTGCTGGAGGTTGATCGGACAACCCTGATGTAAAGGTCAGGCCCGAGACAGCCTGAACGATTGGCCCCCAAGTTTTGAAGTGCGAATAGGGGCCCTTGTGGCCAAAACCACAATTTGAAACGTAGACTATGTCGCTCTTTATTTTTTTAAGCGACTCGTATCCAAAACCAAGTTTATCCAGTACTCCGGCCGCGAAATTTTCGGTTACTGCATCGGATTTTTTGATTAGCTCAGTTAAAAGTTGTTTACCTTTTTCAGTTTTTAGGTTGAGGGTGATTCCTAGTTTATCGGTATTGTGGTTGTTAAAGGCGCCCCCTAGATTGATCCCACGGCGCTCGTCTTTAAACGGCTCGTTGCCCCGCAGGATATCCCATCGACCCTGGCGAATAGGGTCCTCGATTCGAATAACCTCTGCTCCGAAAGAAGCGAGCCACTTCGTCGCGCCTGCACCAGCGAGCTGACCGGTGAAATCACAAATTCGAATTCCTTTAAGCGCTTCAGAATTCATTCTTTCCACGTCCCTATAAACCCCTTGATTAAGGAGATTAATGAAAAGAAAAGCGGAAGTCGATTTATCCCACTGCGAAACTTGTGGTAACGGAGCTCATGACCTTCTCAAGAAGGCCATGATTATTTGAACGACCACGGATAGCTAGTCAGGTAGACCGAGCACTCTTTTTGAAATGATATTTAGCTGCACCTCATTGGTTCCGCCATAGATCGTAACCGCTCTATCTCTAAGCCAGCCCCGGGTTGATTCGAGTTCGTTTTCTGTGAATTCNGAACCCTCCCANGCAAGGCCCGCCGTGCCACGCAATTTGGATTTTAGTTGTGACCCATCACGCGATAGCGTAGACCCCACATATTTAAAGATTGAAGTAGCTGCCCCAGGAGCGCCGGTACTCTTGCTCTCTTCAACCACCCTAAGAGTTGTTAACGATAGTGCTTTTTCTTGTATTGTCTGGGTGAGAACCTCGTCTCTTACCGAGGTGTCAGAAATCTTTCCAGAACCATCTTCACCTGAATAGGCTTTCGCGATTTCGGCGTAAGCATTCAGTTTAGGCTTTACTTTTTTATCNGATTTTTTCTTNGCTGGACCTCGACTTCCGGTCGCATTTCTCTCGTACTGAAGCAAGCGTTTTCCTACGGTCCAACCCTTATTTAATTCCCCGATTAGGTCTTCTCTCTTTGCGATGGCATTGTCGAAAAAAGTCTCGCAAAAAGGTGACGAGCCGGAGATCAGTTTGATAGGTTTAACCGTCACTCCTGGTTGATCCATAGACAAAAGAACGAAACTGATGCCGTTNTGTTTAGATGCTTCTGGGTCGGTGCGAACNAGGGCGAACATCCAGTTTGCGTGCTGAGCGCCAGAAGTCCAAATTTTTTGGCCATTGATAACAAAATTGTCNCCATCTACCACGGCTTTTGTTTGCAGTCCCGCGAGATCTGAGCCTGCTCCAGGTTCACTATACCCTTGGCACCACTGGGCTTCTCCCGTCACGATCTTGGGAATGTGTCGTGCTTTTTGTTCCTCTGTTCCCATCTCCAGTATCGTAGGCCCTATCATTGCGAGTCCCATGCCGGTAGAAGCAGGAAGCGCTTTTATTCGAGCCATTTCTTCCCAAAATACACGGGATTCNGAAGCGTCCATTCCTCCACCACCGTATTCGGTCGGCCAAGTGGGTGCGGTCCAGCCTCGTGTCGCGGCTCGNTCCTGCCAAAGTAGGGCATCGTCTGTCTGGTACACCTCATAAGCGTCTTCGAAATGTACTGANCCTTGTCTCATGCTCTCGGGACAGTTCGATTCAAGCCAATCTCTTACTTCTTCTCTAAATTGCTCTGTACTCATTAATACTTCCAAGTGGATGAACTTAATAAATGGGTATTTTACATTAATTAATCAAGGAGTCTTCCTGAGTGCTACACTGGGAGGAGGTTAGGAGGGAACGATGTCGGAAAGCCAAAATCCGGATTTTTGGTCCTATTTAAAGAATAAGCAGATCGATTTTTTCCCAGAAGGGAAACTGCGTTGGTGGCTATTGGGCCTGATTATTCTTGGATGGGCAGTTGAACAATATGAAGCACTCAAAAATGGGCCGGTTTTAGTCTACATTCTTGCTGATTTTGATAAGTCCTTGGTGGAATGGGGTTACGTTGCGGCGATAGCTGGCTTATTTTATAGCTTAGGCGCTGTTTTGCTTAGTCGTGCTGCTGATCGCTTTGGTCGTCGACCCCTAATGATTTGGCCCGTGTTCGCTTATGCGATCATCTCGATTCTGGGAGCTATCTCCCCCAATTTTTGGACGCTTGCGTTTTTAGTGACGGCGGGCAGCTTTTTGATGGCTGGAATGAACCCCGCCGTTCACGCGGCTTCCCGAGATCTTACCCCTAGCATGGGAAGGGCCATGGTCTACGCTTGGGTTTCCTTAGCCTTCACTATAGGAGCGTTAATGTCTACGGCGATTGCGGCGCAGACGCTACCAATTTGGCCAGGCTGGCGCTCTCAGTATTGGATAGCCGCAGTGCTAGCAGCAATAACCGCGCTCGTTATATTCATATTTTATCGCGACCTAAGTCCGCGCGTGCGTGAATTTTTGGAGTCTGCGAACTCGGATTCTACCGAGGGTTTGGATTCATCGGCGGATGCTGGAAGGGCTGACTGGGCCGAAACCTATGATGACGGTAAAAGGGTCTACAGGAGTCCGAGACTTTGGCTGTTGTCGATCGTGATCGTATTCTGGGCACTTACTTATGTGACTGTATCTGCTTATGTCCCCACGTTTTTGGCGCAGCATCATGGCTTGGATCCGGCGAATGCAGCAAAAGTAACGTCCTATTTTTGGATTGTCTTTACCGTGAGTGTTTTTTTGTCTGGTTGGTTGTCGGATTTTCTTCGAGTGCGAAAATCGATTACAGCATTTGGCGGATTTGCTACAGGACTATGTTTTATTTATGGCTCCTCTTTGCCGCCAGATGCATCAGAGACACTGTTGATGCTCCTTTGGTCGACTACCGGTTTCTTCGCAGGGTTTATCTATCCGGCTTGGTGTGCGATTTATTCAGAAACTGCTGAATCTATTAGTCCACATGGTGTTGGCCGAGCATTTGGTATAACTGCCACCCTTTCGCCCATCGCGGGCCTATTTCTGAATCTCGGTTTGCCGCAGGTGGTTGAACATTGGGGATGGGCGACATGGATGTTTATTGCGGGCTGCTGTTGCTTGTGCGTGACTTTCCTAGTGGGTTTTGGAGAGGGTCCCTGGTTGCCGACTAAGAAAAGAGAGGATTCTAACCTTCAAGCTAACTGATTAGTCCTTTGCATGAACGAGAAAACCGAGTTTTCTAAGCGCACGATTTTTTCGGATAAGGCTATAGTTTCCGGCATGAAGCTAGGCGGGTCGCTGGCAAGATTTCTAATCCTAAGACTACAATCAAGTTGTTTGCACAAGTGATGTCCGATAATCCTTCGGCCGTCTGAACCTGCAACGTTACAACTAAATAGCGCGGTACCGTAGCCTCGATAAACATGATGGCACCATGAGCACATATGCGTTTTTGGCTTCCGGCTGGAACTTAACGATCTGGTCATTCGAAGCGCACGGTGCTTGTTTCCATAGGGTATCACCACGAACCCGATATTACCTGCGGAATTTATCCAGCCAAAATAATCTAGTACAGCCCAATCGACGTGATCGAGTTTGGGGATCGAAAGTTCCCTTGGCGTTTCATCTGGAAAGAGACGAGTCAATTCACTTCTGGACAAGGATTCCATAAGACCAGTTTAACCTGACACGAAGATTTTAGACATTCGGATAACCGAAGGAATCAAGTTGCTTTATAATGACAGAATCTTGTTATTTATTTTTGGGGAAAGGTTATGAGCGAATTACCAACTGTCGGCCGTCAATTACTGTCTTTAGTTAAGCCAGGTGGTGAGCTAGAACTTTCTTTGCAGGACGCTGAAGTTCAAGCGCCCGGCGAAAACGAAGTGCTGGTGAAGGTTGAGGCCTCGCCTATTAACCCTTCTGACCTGGGCATGCTGTTGGCGATGGCTGATATAAGCAAGGCAAGTCAGTCGGGATCAGAAGATAATCCTGTTGTGAACGCGCCTATAGGTGAGGCTGTGATGACTGCGATGGCAGCTCGAGTCGGGCACCCAATGCCTGTGGGTAACGAGGGTGCTGGGGTTGTTATAGCTACAGGCTCCTCAGAAGAAGCCAAAGCGTTGATGGGTAAAACCGTAGCAGTTTTGGGTGGGGCAATGTACAGCGAATATCGAACGTTAAAAACACATCAATGTCTTGTGATGAATGAAGGGGTTTCGTCTAAAGAGGCAGCTTCGTGTTTTGTTAACCCTTTGACAGCGTTAGGTATGGTTGAAACGATGCGAGAAGAGGGTTTTTCGGGCTTGATGCATACCGCTGCGGCTTCAAATTTGGGCCAGATGCTGCAAAAAATATGTATTGCCGATGATGTGCCGTTAGTTAACGTAGTTAGAAAGCCCGAACAGGAAAAGTTGCTCAGAGATATAGGAGCAACTCATGTCTGTGATTCTAGTAAAGACTCCTTTGCGAAGGACCTTAAGGAAGCGATTCTGGAGACCAAAGCATATGTTGCTTTTGATGCGACGGGCGGAGGCGAGTTAGCTAACGATCTTTTGACTGCTATGGAAGCTGCGGCTAGTGCTCAAGGCGGAGAATTCAGTCGTTACGGTTCTGATCAGCATAAACAGGTTTATATTTATGGTGGTCTTGAAAGAGCTCATACAGTCTTGAAGAGAAGTTATGGGATGCAATGGGGAGTTGGTGGTTGGCTATTAACGCCGTTTCTGCAAAAAATCGGTCGAGAAAAAGCATCTGAACTTCGCCAAAGAGTCGCCGATGAAGTCACGACTACTTTTAAGAGTAGCTATACTCAGGAAGTCTCATTAGCTGGAGCATTAAGCCTAGATGCTTTAGGAGTTTATTCCCAGCAGGCGACGGGACAGAAGTATCTGATTAATCCGAGTTTATAAGATGGCTAAAGCCGCTCGTTACTGGGTCTTTTTTAACTCTTGCAATTCGCGGTGTTCTGCTTGAGCTTTAGCCCATATTTGCCTTACCTCTGGCGCCGGCCCAAAGGCGCTGGGTGGCAGCAACATGGATTTTTGATCTTCAGTCAGTCCTGAATAGTTATCGGAATTGTAATAGCAAGGGCTCCAGGCTACCGCGTGAGGACAGTACTTGTAAAAAATGGTTCTCCGCTCTCCTGGACCCTCCCATGGAATAGTTCCATGCGCGCAAGCCTCAGTGAAAATGATAGCGTCTCCCGCTGATGCAGCGACACGATCTACGCACAAAGGGACCTCATCTTGAGTTTTACTGTATTTCCATTCTTTTGGCAGTTCGAAGTTGACTTTGTGACTTCCGGGTACACAACCGAAGCCTCCTGAGCCCTCGGGAACCGTATCTAGTTCAAAAGCTACCGCAACGAGTCCATTGAAAAAGCGACCGTTGCTATATCGGTAATAACATTGACCCCCATCTGTTGGCCCAACAAGGTCTGTTGGGCCACCTGCACCTTGTCCGCCGCCATGGAGGTAAAGACCTTTGCCACTTTGTTCACTATCAATTTTCAGGTAGTCATGATCTAGCCGGTAACTGGGCCCTAGCAGGGCCTCCAAGTAAGGCTTGATTTTAGGTAGATCGATGAGGTCTAAGTAACAACCTCCCCAGTCGAGCATTGTGGGAGTGGTCCAGGCGGTATCCTCTGGGCTCGTGAATTTTGTTCTATCAGAGCCAAAAAAATAATCGTTGTCGGATCGATGGAGTTCAAGATGTTTTGAAAGGTCTTTGATCTGAGAACTAGTAAGTGCATTTTTGACGACAATGTAACCTCGAAGATCGAAGAGGTATTTTTCTTGTTCGTTCAACTTGCCCCCTCAACCATGGGTTGTTTTTTACTCTCAAAAAAAGAGACTATCATGATTGCGATTACAGGGTTAAGTGGGTTAGCTCCTGCGCTCAGAGCAAGAATTAAAGGGGCGTTCAGTTATTGCCGTAGGATTTGGAATTTGAAACCGTTTATTGTGGCTGGAATAGGTGAAGTGCTTTGGGATGTGTTCCCCGAGAAAGAGATATTTGGTGGTGCTCCTGCTAATTTTTCGATTCACTGTTCGGGTTTGGGCGCAAATTCCTTTGTCCTAGGGTCGATTGGTTGTGATTCAAGGGGGGTGAAGGCCCTGGATTTTCTCCGGCGAAGAGGAGTGAATACCGGACTTCTCCAGCGACATTTAGAAGTCCCTACGGGAATTGTTGAGGTCAATTTGGATCCGCATGGCCAGCCATCTTATGTGATTGAGAAACATTCGGCTTGGGATGAACTATTAACTGTCGAATACCTCAATATGTTCCCTCATGGTGTTGATGCGGTTTGCTTCGGTACTCTGGCACAGCGTAATAAAAAAACCCGTTTGGCGATTAGATCTTTGCTTAGTCAGATGCCTAAAGAGAGCTTGTCAGTTTTCGATATCAATTTGAGACAAAGTTATTTTTCTAGAGAGCTCATTGAAAGGTCTCTGGTGCTCGCTGATGTTTTGAAACTAAATAGCGAAGAACTGAAGGTTGTTTCATCCTTGCTTGGGCTCTCTGGATCGATTGAAACCGTATTGAGAGTCATTATGAACGATTTCGAGCTGCAGCTGATCGCCCTAACTCGAGGTAAGGATGGAGCTTTTCTCATGTCAAAAAAAGGGGTCAGTGATCGGGGTGGATTGGATGTCGATGTGATTGACACGGTGGGAGCGGGTGATGCTTATACTTCTGCTCTGGTTATGGGTTATCTTAATCGGTGGAGTATGGAAAAAATCAATCTCACAGCCATCGAAATATCGGCNTGGGTTTGCACTCGNGAGGGNGCTGTCCCCGAAATCCCGAAAGAGTTAGCCGATCTCTTTAGATAGTTTGGAGAAGATAAACATGGAGTTGCCCCAGTTCGTCTCCTACGACTAGTGTCCCGCTGTCTCGGGAAATGTCGCAGCATCTTGGTGGGCTCGAGAGTGTTGATACGAAAGCACATTCACCGGTTTGGATATCCCAGACTCTGAGCGTGTGGTCCTTTGACGCTGAAACGATGTACTGGCCATTTGGAGCGATGGCAACGTGCTGGATAAGATTTGTATGGCCTTCGAGCGTTTGAAGCAGTTGGGCGTTTTTAATACTCCAAACTTTTAGTGTCATGTCCTCGGAGGAAGAAACGATCACACTCTGAGAGGGGTCACTCGTGAGCGTAAACACCTGTCCTTGATGACCGGAAAGCGTTTGCAATTCTTCCCCAGATTCTATGTCCCAGAATTTGACTGACTCATCGGATGATGCAGACGCTACTACTCGATCATTGTTAAATAACAAGATCTGATGGACGGGGCCTTTGTGCCCTTTATAGACTTTTTTTAACTGGCCAGTTGTGACGTCCCACAGCCGCACCCTGTGATCCCAACAACCCGAAAGGATTGATTGGCCGTCATTAGTGAGAACGATATTTTTTGAATCATTCTCGTTGCCCCAAAGGGTTTTTATTTCCGAATAATTGACTAGATCCCATATTCGGATGGTAGTGTCGGCTGAACATGAGACGGCTTGCCGATGATCCTTTGTCACCTTAACTGAATAAACTTCGTCATCGTGGCCCTCCAATTTGGCTGTCTGGCCGCCAGAGTTTAGGTCCCAGATCCGAAGAGAATGGTCGAAAGAAGCGCTAATCGCATGGTTGTTATTGCCCCAAAGCGCGAAGTCCCAGACACCGCTCTGATGTCCGTTAAATTGTTTTTTTGCAATACGATTTTCAATGTCAGTAAGTTGCAGCGTGCCATCCGCTGATGCTGAAATGACCATATTTTTTGTTGGGATTATCTGTACCTTCTCGATACGGTCTTGATGAACAGTAATTGTTTTAAATTCTTGTTGAGTCAAAGGGTTCTCTCAAAGTTATTGAAAAGTGCTAGTCCCAATTGCTAAATGATTAATTTCAAGAGTTCGGAAGTAAATAAGTCCTATCTAATTCACCTTGCCTGGGTTTGGAGAGGAACTGTTTATCTTCGATTAAAGTGTTTTTATCTGATGCGTTTTCGTAATAAATAACGGCTTGAAGCAGGGTCATCAACAACTTCAGTCTGTCGTGAGTTAGAACCCGAAAATTTTCTGGACGAAACTTTTGTCGAATTTCTCGATGCGCTGCTAAAGTGTCTTGTATTGAGAAGATGGATTCTGCTAATCCCATCAAATCCTTGCGTGATCTGAGTCTGGTTCGGGAGGTTATGATTGGGCTTACGTATTCACCGATTATTGCGTTTTTAGATTTTAGAGCAATTAAGCTAAGTGGCCGTTTTGAGCCGTCGATTTTGACGGGTAGCGACCCTACATGGACAAACAAATCCAAGTCTGTCTGTGTTTTAAACATGAGCCCTTCTGGCACCAGTTTAAAGACTGTTTTGCCATACTTTGTTTCTACTCTTTCGACTAGGTCTTCGGGTGACCGGCTTTGGTTTTTATACGATAGATTGACACCTTGACCGAGTATCAGCGAAATAAATTCAAACTCAGAATCTTTGAGTATCTGAGGCAAGATCTTTGATGAGATACTTTTGTCATCAAAATAAAAAAGCCCCTTGTTATCTAAAGTCTTCGCGACCTCTTCGATTGTGTTCTTTATTTCCTGTCCATCATCGATGTATCCTGGTGTCTGGTTTGACCAAACTCTTGAATACACCGGGGTACACTTTTTTAGATCGTCTCTCTCGGATGTGTTACTTCTTAGTACTTCGCAAACTCTGAATCCTTCCTTCGTTCCGTTAACTGGTGTTGGGAAGTACTCCATTTTGTTCGCATATTTTTTTTGTATTTCGTACGTGTGCACGATGAGCTGAGTGTCATGGCTTAGAGCTTGGGAGGAAAGTTTTAGCAAGCGCTTAGAAAGCGTGTTCGCTAGATTGGGGTTATTGAGTTTTCGTGAGAGTCGTTTGTGGGTAGCGTGAAGCGCAATCTTTTCTTCGAGTGACTTAGAAATCTCGGTCAGATTGATAGATTCAGACTGATGAATGCCACTCAACATACTCGCCACAAATTTTTGATCGACCTTTCCTAAAGGCTCGCCCAGTTGGCCGCCGGTTAATAAAGAGGAAAAATCGATTATGGTTTTCGGGGTTGTGTAAAAAGGCATTTATTTCAAATTGGCAAATCTCATGAGCGCATTAACGCCATGTAGTTCCCCCAAAATTGTATCGGGCCTGTCCATAATGATTGGCTTTTATTTAAATTAGAAAGCTCAATGAAAATCGATAACATAATCAAAGGACCAGGAATGATGAGCTCAATTTGACTTTGAAGTTGATGATTTTTCAAGTTTTTGTAGACGAAAATCACCCAAAAAATTAAAACGTTAATTTTTGGGTGAAGACTCAAATGGCTGCGGTTGACGGGTAAATGACCCCTTCCTAAACTGACGATTTTTGGTGTCCTACCTGTTTAGGGTAGAGGAGGAAGATCGTAATGAGTTCGATAGAAAGAAACCTGATAAAAACTGAACTGATTCAGCGTCGCGAGGAAGGGTGCGATGTGGGGAGTCTAGAAGATAGGATCACGAAAGCATTAGCGGATGGGGCACCAGATGCAGAGTTCATTGCTTTATATGATGAGCTATCTGCGCTACCGATTATGGAATCGTTCCCCTACGATGAGCCTTCTTCTCTACCAGAAATCCAAAAAGCTCGACCAGCGGCCGTAAACGAGTTGATACTCGAGGAAGGTAAAGAAGCAATCTACGATCGTATTAGGGGTGCATGGCTTGGCCGTGCCGCCGGATGCGCTCTTGGAAAGCCAGTGGAAGGCTGGCCTAAGGAACGCATAGACAAGTATTTAACTAAGGCTAATGCCCTGCCTTTGGATGACTACATACCGTATGACGAAAAAGTAACACCTAAAACTCTAAAACTCTCGACTCGAGGCAACATCGAATTTATGGACCGAGATGATGATCTGGACTATCCAATTCTTGGCCTTCTGGCGCTAGAGAGTCGCGGTGCGAAGATGACCTCCAAAACGATTGCGGGTGTTTGGCTTCACTCCATGCCCTTTGGTCTTACCTATACAGCTGAAAATGTGGCTTACAGAAATTTCATTCTAAATGTCTGGCCGCCAGAATCTGGCACATATCGCAATCCGTTTCGTGAATGGATCGGTGCCCAGATTCGAGCGGATATTTTTGGTTACGTTTCCCCGGCGAATCCGGAGCAAGCGGCGGAGTTAGCTTATTTGGATGCNTGTATTTCCCATGATAAGAATGGGGTTTATGGTGAAATGTTTGTAGCGGCCATGATTGCATCAGCCTTCGTCTTAAAAGATGCCAAAGACATCATTTTAGCTGGTTTAGCACAGATACCAGACAAGTCGCGATTGGCTGAAGCGGTTCGCAACACGCTCTCTTGGTGCGAACAGAATGAGAATTGGGAAACTACTTGGCAAAAGGTTTACGAGGCATATGGGCACTATCATACGGTTCACACAATTAATAACGCGGCNCTNGTNGTAATGGGATTGTATTATGGCGATCAGGNTTTTGAGGAAGGGATCGTGACTGCCGTAAGGTCAGGTTGGGATACTGATTGTAATGGCGCGACCGTGGGCTCTATTTTGGGCTTAAAAATAGGCGCCCAAAATCTACCCAACAAGTGGATTGACGTTTTAAACGATCGTTTGATTTCAGCGGTCAGAGGGGAAAATGACAACCAAATATCGGATCTGGCCAGGCGGACTTTAGCTGTCGCGGAACAAATAGAAAATTATGAAGAAGAAAAAACNCCTGAACCTCCTAGTATTTGGAGAGAGGGTGGAGTTTGGGAATTGGAGTCAAGTTGGGGCTTTCAGCGTGTAGATTTCGAGAAGGGGCTCATGGAGTTTATCTCGGACGGGTTTAACGGATCCTATCCGATTATTTCTACTTCCTTTCAGAACCCACGCTTGAAATTCACTGTTAGTATTGACAAGGGTGGTTGGGAAACAGAAATAGAGTTTGAAGGTCGTTTAAATGGAGATTCCTTGGAAGGCGCTTACAATCCAATGGATACTCCTGTCACCGGAAAACGAATTGCGAGCGATTGAACCTTACTAGAGCAAATTAGATATTGGGTAATTNGTCGGGAATGGCACTCTTTTAACTTCTAAAATATCAATATGTCGATTCTGAAATTTGATAATCACACTTTAGATCTGCCCAGTCTAAAACACTCCTATGAAGAAGACGGGTTTTTGTTGATCAGAGACTTTGCTTCTCCGACTGAAACCGATTTGTTAGAGCGTTACGCAATTGCAGCCAGAAAAGTCCGTCTTGATGAGCTTGAAAAGCAGCAAAACAAACAACCAGAATTCGCAGCTCTGGCTGTCAAAGGTTTGCAGCAAAATTGCGAGTGGCTAGCAAAGCAGATGCACGAAGGGCCTCATCTTGGACTTTTGGAATTCTTATTAGGGGATAGTGTTTGGCCTGTAAGCGCAGCATTAGTCGATAGACCATCAGGATCAGAAGAAGGNATTTACCCTCACATTGATGCAGCAGGAAGACCCTGGCATCCTCGGGCAGGTATTACGCTATGGATAGCGTTGGACTCAATGGATGAACATAATGGGTGTGTAAGCTATGTTAAAGGCAGCCACCGCGAAAAACAGGCGAGGGGTCTTGATATTCAGGGGTATGAGGAAAATTCTGAGAGAGTGACGACGATCACAGTAAGCCGAGGAGATGCGATTATCCATAATGCGCTGACGGTGCATTGGTCGGGGAGCAACCTTACGGAGCGGCCTAGAAAAGCGATTACGTTTTTTTATTATGGTGAGATGGCTGCAGACAAATTCGAAGTCAATTGACCCATCGATTGTTGATTAAGTACTTTGTAAATCCACGAATTTTCGGTAGGCGCCGTTTACATCTTTCATAAGGTCGATGTGGGTGCCACTGTCCTTTATTTCGCCTTGCTCTAGAAAAATGATGCGGTCTGCTTCTCTGATCGTGGAGAGCCTATGTGCGATAACAATCACCAGTCGATTTCGAGCTGTTTGTTGAAGCGCTTCTACGAGAGCGTTCTCAGTTTTAGGGTCAAGCGCAGCGGTGGGTTCATCTAAAATGAGGACGGGTGTGTTTCTAACGATTCCTCTGGCTATGGATAGACGTTGTTTCTGGCCCACGGACAGGGTGTCTCCGGCTTTGCCAATGATAGTATCTATGCCGTCCGGTAGCTCTTCAATAAATTCCATCGCGCCTGCTGTCTGGCAGGCCGCTATCATTTCTTCTTCCGAAGCGCTTGGATTTGCCAATANTAGGTTGTCTCGAATACTTTCAGATAACAACATATGTTCTTGAAAGACGTAGGTCACCCGTTCTCTGATGTCCTCAACGCGTGTGTCTTTTAAGTTTTGACCGTCGAAATAAATCGCTCCTTTCGTCGGTCGTAGGTATCCAGGTAAAAGATAAGCAAGAGTCGTCTTGCCTGCTCCAGTGGGACCTACTATTGCGATTAGCTGGCCGATGGGCAACTCAACATTAATATTCGTCAAGGCGCTTCTGCCGTCAGGGTAGGNATAGCTTACGTCATGTAATGATATGGCTTGTTCTAACGATTCAAGTGGTTGACTGGATTCGTCTCTTTCGGANGTGTAGTCAATAAAAAAGAAGACTCTTCTCACCGCTGAAACATTCTTTTGGAGTTGTATCCAATAAAGACCTATGTCTCTAGCACTGTAGCTCAAGGCTAGAAAGAACCCCCATAGTGCTGCGTAATCGCCTGGCGAGAGTTCACTAAGGATGATTCGGTCAGTTATGAAAACGAATGCTGTCCCAACNGCCAGGGTGATGCTTGAGTAAGCGATGACGGTTACGGCTGAATCTATAAGAACTGTATGTCGGTGGCGCCTGAAAGACTCCGCGCTCTTTGCTCTAAACTGCTCGGTTTCCCTGGCCATTCCTCCGAGCGACTGGATTGCCGCGATATTATCAATGCTGGATTCTACGGCGTTGGTAGTAGACGCGCCTGCAGCGCGGCTGGTTTGGTTCACTCTTCTTGCTATCCCAGATAGAGGCATAGTGAGCATGAGCGTTATGGGTATTAAACCAATNGCTATCCAGATGATCTCTGGTGCGACGGTGCCATAACTATATTGCATGATGTAGATGGAGAGTGCGCTGCTTGTCAAAAGCAAAATAGGCGCTAACGTGAGTTTGAAACAGATCTCCGGCAACATGGGCGCGTCGTACATGATCCGATATACCGAATCGCCGATTCGTTGTTCATCTAGAGTGGTCATGTTGAGTCGCGTTAATCTTCCCATTAGCCGTGTACGCAGTCTGTTGGCTAAACGCTGAGTCAGACGAATGGTGAGCAAAACTTCGATTAAACCCCAGAGGCCATTGGCCTGGCTTTGACCTGCTGAAAGAGCTTGCTCCGATTGAGTCGCTGGATCGTAGCCTGGCGGCAAGACGGCTATTTGACCAACCGCTCTTAAACCAAAAAAGACCAGCATGAGAAAGTAAAATGTGGATACCGAGATCATGATACCGCTTGGCGAGAAGTCTTGGACCAAGTTGATGAATGGGATCATAAAGGGAGGGAACTCGACGAGTCTCTCTTCGAGCGACTCTTGCAAGACGACCTGGTCGACAACGATTTTGAGCATCCAAGGAAGAAACAGCGGCGGGATGATTGCGACTCCGGCGAAAAAACATTTCCAGGCGAAGAGCTTTTTTACACCGGTAAGAAGCTTAAGAGATCGAGCAAGAAGGCCCAAGGTCTCACTCAGGTTCAGGTCGGTTTCAAGGTCTACGCGATCGTCAAATTGGTTTGATTTTGTCATGGCGTATTAAATTGCTCTCCCTGCTCTGCCTCAACAAACTGGTGGTATGGACCTTTTTNATTAATCAACTCGTCGTGAGAGCCTATCTCCTTAACCTGCCCCTNTTCTAAAAACGCGATTTGGTCCGCGTTCTTGATTGTTGACAGTCGGTGAGTGATGATGAAAATGACTCGATTTTCGCCCCAATCAGATAAATTTTTGATCACGCGTTGTTCTGTCTCTGCATCNAGTGANGCGGTCGGCTCATCTAGTATCAATATNGGCGAGTCTCTCAGGATTGCTCGNGCAATCGACAAACGCTGCCNTTGGCCAGTNGAAAGTTTGCCTCCNCGTTCTCCNAGTTCTGTTTCATAGCCCATTGGAAGTNCTCGAACGAATTCGTCTNCGCAGGCAACTCTTGCTGCTTCTTCGATGTCGGCCTTGCTAACGCCTTCTAGTCCATAGGCAATATTATCGCGCACGCTCTTGGCAAAGAGGACATTTTGCTGCAGAGCGATGGCAATGTGGTTTCTAAGAGAGCTGATAGAAAAATTTTTTAAATTGATATCGTTTAATGTGATTGCGCCCTCAACAGGGTCATATAATCTGAGCAGTAAAGACATGGCTGTGGATTTTCCTGCTCCGCTGCCCCCAACGATTGCCGTTATAGTGCCTTTAGTCGCTGTGAAGTTAATTCCCTTGAGAATTTTCTCGTCAGGTTGATAACCGAACCATACGTTGGTGAAGATGACCTGTTTGATTTCTGCTGGGAAATCTGTGGGAGTCTCGATTTCTTGGATTTCGGGTTTTAGGTCGAGAAGATAAAACGATCTTTTCAAGCCGATGAGCACATCTTGAGCGATAGACCAGATTTCCGCTAGCTGACGAGTTTGGTCGGTGGCGGCTTCTCCTTGGCTTACTGCTGCTTTAAAAGCGCCTAGATTCCAGGCGGCAAAACCGACAAAGGCAACTACGCCACCTAAATAGGTTGTCTTTTCTGTCATCGCCCAGGTGGCCATGAAATACTCTCCGACAAGGAACGCACCAACGGAGATCAGCACGACACTCATGACAAGCAACGACATGTTTTTGCGCATTTCAAAAGCAGCATCCAGTGCCACTTGGGAGTTGGTCTCGAAGCGTTCCATCATTCGGGCTTCGGCGCCACTTGCTTTGATGACTCTAATTGCTGCGAGCGTTTCTTGTATTTGAGAAGTCAGCTCACTGTTGCTTGTTCGGGCGCGTTCAGCAGCTTGTCGTACTCTGGGTATAAAATATTTGAACAGCAAGGTGATGGGGACTGCCGCTGCGATAATTAACAAACCCAGCCAAGGAGAAAAGAAAGTTAAAATCGTAACGGCCATGAGGATCGTAGCGACAATACGGAGTGGAGAACTGATGATGAATTCGAGGATTCGAGTGATTGTGGCACTGTCCTGATAAACCCTATAGACAGCGTCCCCGGTTCGGGTTTCGCTGTGATATTTCAGAGACAGATACTCTGCTTTGCCGAGCATCTCGACGCGTAGGCGTTGGTTGATCTGCTGAAAAATCCAGACATTGTAATACCAACCTCCTGCCACTCCTGCCGTAAGTATCAGCATGAAAATTGCACCGCCTATGATAACGCCTAGCCGCACTCGTTTTCGCTGATTCTCAGTAAGTAATTCGTTATCTTCAAAACTTGTCTCGAGATAATCTTCGCTCACTAATAGCAAACTTGCCTGAATAGGTTGGAGCGGCTTCCCGAGCAATATTTTGTTTTCAACAAGATCGTTAGCCAGGAAGGAGGCGCTGACAACCATCACTCCTAGAATTATGGTCATTAACACATAGGCGATGAGATGCTTAAGCATAGGGCGATAGAAGGGCCAGCATCGCCAGACTAGACGAATTATCTCTCTGATAGCGTACTCGCTTCTAACTTGCTCTGTCGGATCGTTACTCACGCTCGAATGCTTTAGTTATAGCCCTGTTCAGCGAACTGCGTCCAAGGATCATTTTTTCCGATTCCATATCCAGACAAAAGCCCTGCTTTCAGCCAGTCCTTGAATTTAGGGAAGGAATTTAGGGGATCGATTGCATTAAGCGCGCTTAGCCATTTATCTGGCTGGTAGGAGACCTGACGCGCAAAGTATCGACCGTCTTCGATTACGCCATAGCAGGCTTGTAGTTTACCGGTTCGAGGTTGTCCGACGCTGCCTGGATTAATGTAGGTTTGCTCTCCGATTGTTTTGCTAAATTGCACGTGTGTATGACCAAAAAACACCAGTGGACAACCGCTAGACCGGTCTAGTTTCAGAAAGGTTTCTTCGGTCGCGTTGGGCAGTGCATTACCTTCTTTTTTATCCAAATCACCGTGGTGTAAAAAAATCGATTGCCCTTCAACATCATATTTTCCTGGCCGTTTGAATTGAGCGAGTTTTTCTGGAGTGTCGCGATCGAGATGCTCGATTATCCATTCGTTTAGCGCAACCCATTCTTCCGGCCAGTGCGCAAAATGTTCGGGGTGAAGAACTTCTTCGTCATGGTTGCCCATGATTGAGATTGTTGGATTCAATTCATCGATCAAATCCATGGTCTCGTTTGCCTGAGGTCCAGACAGCAACGCGTCTCCAAGAAATATAGAATGGTCTACCGGGGTTTCTTTGGAGATGATGGCCTTTAGCGCTTCAGCGTTGCCGTGAATGTCACTGATTATCAGAATCTTCATTGGATAAGCTTATTTTTTATCAGTCAGCTTAGAAAGGGGAATGTTTCTGATTATCACCCATTTTATGGCGCTTCTTTTTCATCAGCCCAGATTGATTTCATTTCATGGAGCTCGATGTTTTTAATTAGCTGTTGTCCCTCATAACAGTTGAACACGATGGGGTCTGAATACGCGTCAGGCAAATAACAAAACGACGCGGATATTTCTCCATCTCCCACAAATAACTCCAGTGATGTTTTATCGACCAGTATTCTTAGTGAATTCGATTCTTTATTAGGCAATGGCACAGGGTTTCTCTCTGGCACGACTTTGTTTGCGCGAGCGCCCTCAAATTTGACCTCGTTTGTAAGCCAGTTCACCGTTAGCGCTTGTCCCCGAATTACAATATAGAGTGTATTGGCCTCGGATCTAATTAAGTCAAAAGAAAGATCAAAAAAGGTCGCGTCTGATTGAATTTTGAAGGAATTACCCTTTGCGGCTACGCCTTCGCTAATCGTTGTCGTTTTTCTATGAAGGCTGGTTAACTCATTTACGGGTAAACGAGATAGACGCAGCTGTTGTGAACTACCGGTGAGCGTTAGTTCGACAGGTATCGACATTTGTTGGTTAAAGGGCATCTCTGGGTAGAGGCCGCCAGTCATCCAGGAGATCTGTATTCGTCGGTTGTTGGGAGCATCGCTCCAGGTTTGCGAAGCATAGCCGTTTTGTCCATGTTCGAATCGCTGAAGGGGAGACTGTGGCTTAAATTCGTAACCATTAAATTCGCCGATAAGATAATTACCGCTTGCTCCAGTAAACACCCACTTCTCATCTCCGCTTGGACTTTTGAGCGGGAAAAAGTCTGGGCATTCTCTATCCCCCTCTAAAGTCAGGTCCTGCAGATGAGTCCAGCTTTTGGCGTCTTGAGATGAGAGCAAGCAGTAGCGGTCTCCCGATAAATACAATGCCATGATCCATCGCTCGGTCTCTTCATGCCATATGACTTTAGGGTCTCGGTTACCCGGCTCTATTTCGTCAATGATTGGATTTTGTTCATATTTTATCCATGTTCTACCATTGTCTAAACTGTAGGCAAGACACTGCGTATAGGGTTGTTGAGGATTAACGAACTGTCCTGCGGCTGTATAGAAAGCCAATAGGGCATCTTCTCCGAAACCTGCTGTATTGTATTTGTCCACTACTGCTGAGCCAGAGAACATGGTTCCAAGCGAGTCGGGATAGAGGGCATGGTCAACCTGGTCCCAGTGCACCAGGTCGCGACTCTCAGCGTGTCCCCACGTCATGTTTCCCCAGGTGGTTGCTTCTGTATTGTGCTGAAAAAACAGATGCCAAATGCCGTCGCGATAGACTAGGCCATTCGGGTCGTTAAGCCAGTTTTTCCGGGCGGTAAAGTGGTACTGGGGTCGATGGAGTTCTTGGTATTCCACGGTTGTTTCGCATACTGGTTATTGTTTTCAAGATACCAAATCTGCTTAGGAAATGCCTTAGGACCTTAATGCATTGAGAGGTTTTGGTTATAAATAATCAATTAATGGGTGATTTTCTCGAATCCCAAACTTGCATCCGCGCGCTTAACGACCACAATTTGCGTTCTGTTGTACTAAATTTTGTCAGAGGTTTGATTTCGATGCTGGTCAGTAAAATAGATACGGTTGAAGACGCTCTCGAGCAGATTGGAGGGAAAGGGCGCTCTTTATCAAAAATGGTTAGGTCGGGATTTACGGTGCCGGGTGGTTTTATCGTGACTGCCGACGCATATCGAAAGTTTATTCGGGAGAACGGGCTTCAAAATGAAATTTTGAAAAATGCGAAACCGACGTTAAAAGATGGTTATCCGGTGTTTGATGATTGCTCCAACCTGATCCGGGAACAAATAATCCAAGTCCCTTTGGGCGAAGGATTGATAAAAGAGATTGAGGATGCCTATAACCAACTAGTGGGCGACGGCACACCGGTTGCCGTGCGCTCGTCGGCCAATGCCGAAGACTTGCCGGGCCTCTCCTTTGCAGGTCAACAGGAGACTTTTCTGAATGTGCGTGGCAGCAAGTCATTAGTCGAGGCGGTTCAAAAATGCTGGGCATCTCTATGGACGGCGCAGGCTCTGAGTTATAGACACCAAAATGGCATCGATCAGAACAGCGTAGCAATGGCTGTAGTGGTTCAAAAGATGGTCCCTTCGGAAGTGTCTGGAATTCTTTTTACTGCGAACCCCGCAACAGGTGATCGGTCTGAGATGATCATAAATTCTAGTTTTGGTCTGGGTGAGGCCGTCGTCAGCGGACAGGTCACGCCCGATACCTATATCGTCAATCGTCAAGATCTGAAGTTGAAAGACACAGTCTTGGGCCCAAAAGAACAACAGGTCGTATACGATGGGGATGAGGGAATCAGGATTGATGAGGTCTCCTCGGAGGATCGTGATCTTTCTTCTTTGTCTGATCAGATGATTGCCGAGCTTTCTCAGGTAGCTCTAGAGGTCGAGTCGATGTACGAGGGACTACCCCAGGATATTGAGTGGGCGTTTTGTGATGGAGTTCTGCACTTACTGCAGTCTCGACCAATAACAAACTTGCCGGTGCAGCCCATTGAACTGGATTGGACGCCGAATCCTCCCGCACGCCTAGTCAGCAGAAGGCAAATTGTAGAGAACATGCCTGACCCTATATGTCCCTTATTTGAAGAACTCTATTTGACTAGAGGATTGGAATCTCCCAGAAACGGTGAGAGCTTGATGGTGGGCGGAGGCCCTATGTTCGTCACTGTGAACGGATACGCTTATCAGCGATTCGATTGGCCTGCAATTATCAAAGAGGCAGACCGTCGTAAGCGGCTCAATGAATCTGACCAAGCTGTGTCGGAGGATGAAATCGAGGCTGCCGAATATAAGGCGTTTATGAGTGCACACAATAAGAACATACAAGGAGCCATTGATGCGGCGGAGGTAGATATCGAGTTGTTCAGAAAGGATCTGGAAGACTCTGAATTGCGAGCCTTTGAAAAGTGGTTTAGTGAGCAAAATGATGAAAGCTTGGCAGGCTCAATTGTGATGCCGAAAAGTGATAACAGCACTTATATCGCTTTTAATCACACTGCGCAGAATGATGCGATGCTCGACTCCTGGTACCAAGGCGCGAAACCGAGGCTTGAGGGCGTTGCTGAAAAATGGCGAGGCTTGGATATCAAGACTGCCGAAGATGAAAAATTACTGGAGGGCATCGTTGAGATGGGGATGGAGGAGGGTCGTTACTGGAGTAGTGATTCCAGTCACACCTTTGGGGTTGCGAAGTCCACTGATGATCAGCTGCAATGCTTTTTGAGAGAGACTCTCCCTGATCATAATTTTATCAGCGGGCAGTTTTTATCTGGTATTGAATCCAAGGCGATGCAAGCCAATGCGGATTTATTCGAGATCGCCAAATTAATTCGTGAAAACGAAGAACTAAGTTACTTGGTATTGGCGATCCCTTCGAACTTTCTGATGGCTGAACTTAGAAACAGTAAAGAAGCTGGAGCCGTTGTCGATGCAATAGATGAGTATCTACTTGCCTATGGACATCAAGGCTACAGTATGGACTTTATCGAGCCTACTCAGATCGAAGATCCCTCCGCGCTATTCGCGACGCTAAAAGCAATGGTAAGAGACAAAGAATATCATCCAGATCAACAAGCGGAAAAAACCGCGGCGATTCGAAGTCAGAAGCTTGGAGAAATCACCGAATTGTTGTCAGGTCTGGAGTACTGGCAGTTTCGTTACCGATTGTGGTTGGCTCGTAAATATAATTATATCCGCGAGGAAGTCGCCTTTCGATTTGGATATACCTGGTCCATTTTGAGGCCGATGGCTTTTGAGCTTGGAGAACGGTTAGCAGCGGCGGGTACGCTGAGCAAAAAAGATGACGTGTTCTTCCTGGTTAGTGAAGAATTAGAAAAAGCGATAGAAGCCAAAAGGAGCGAAATTCCTTACCCAGATCTGGGCGTGCTGGCTGAAGAACGCAGAGCCCTGAGAGAGGCGCGTAAACTTCATCACCCGCCTGGAACGCTTCCACCCGAAGCCAGCGAAATAGGTGGTATTGCCTTTAAAGAAACCCAAATCAAAAATGATGAGGATGATAACTTAATGAGAGGTTTCGCTGTCAGTTCAGGCAAGGTAACCGCCAAAGCGAGTGTTATAGAGGGACCGTCAGAATTCGATAAGATGGAGCCTGGCAGTATCCTGGTTAGTCCTTTAACAACGCCCGCCTGGACGCAGTTATTTGCTCATGCTGTTGGCCTGGTCACTGATGTGGGTAGTATATTGGCTCACGGGTCGATTGTGGCAAGAGAATATGGCATCCCGGCCGTTCTAGGGGTGGGCAATGGCACGAAACGAATCAAACACGGTCAGACGATCACCATCGATGGTGATAAAGGAACCGTGGAAATCCTAGATTAGGACATTCTTGAGAAGGTAAGGGACTGTCTATGAGACAGCCCCTTATCAAAAACCCTTAGAGAGGGTAGGTAGGGCCTACATTCCGTCGTAACGGACCTGGAAGTGAACCGTTCTCGGAGCCATGATGAAGCCATTGATCATGTTGGATGATCGAGGCATATACATGCCGTCGTAATTAGTAGCGTTATCAATTCCTAGGCTCAGCGTCAGAGCTTCCTTAGTCGCGCCGAAGGTAACCCCTAGATTTTGATAGGCCTCTCTTGCTGGAATATAAGCAGTTGAGTCAAACACCGCATCAAAGCCGTCCGGACGATCTCGATGAACATAGGCNATGGAACCGAATCCTTCCCAGCCATTTGCTAGATCCTGGCTAAAGTCCATGCTGACCGAATGAGTCATTGGCGAGTAATTGAACAGGTCACCACCAACATAGATGGCTGCAGGCCAATTCTCCACTTCTCCAGGACCGGGTATCGACTTAACCTCGGCGTCTATATGAGACGCGGCGTAGGTAAAGCTGACGTTGTCGGTTGGCGCCCAAACAGCGTTGACCTCTAGAGAACCGATAGTCGCGTCGGTTCCGCCGATTGACAGAGTCGTCGGAGGAGCGGAGTTGGCGATTTGAGATCTTAGAGGTACTTCTGACCAGCGGGCATGTGCATAAACGAGTTCAAGCTGCATTGTACCATCGAGTAAAGTCCACTTAGCGCCGACCTCGGTATTATTCAATTTAGATTCGTCGCCGCCAGCTAAGTTGGATAGGCCCAGGCCAGCTAGGACCGCTTCATCGGCTGCGCTCACAAGTATCGGTGCTCTGGCTGCCGAAGACTGAGTCAAATAGTACATTGAGTTTTCGTTAGGTCTCCAAGTGACACCCAACCTAAAACTAGCATTCTCAAAGTCACTGGATTCTGTTCCCACAGGTTCAGGATAAGAATACGGCCCAAATAGTGGGTCTCCAGGGATTCGATAGATACTAATGGAACTGCTGTCTCGCTCTTGATCCTGAGCTCGGAGCCCAAACTGCATGTTCCACTCTTCATTGAAGGCATAATCAATTTCTGCGTAGATAGCCATGGTCTCCATTTCAATTGGATCACCAATATATTGATCCGTAATCGGCAAGCCCCAGCCACTTAGGTCAAGCTGTAAAAATCCTCCAGCTTCACTCTCTGCATCCACAAAGAAAGCGCCGACGATCCACTGCAGCTCTGAATCATTAGTGGATACCAGGCGGAATTCTTGCGTGAGCGTCTCGGCTGTCTGATTAAATAGAACCGCCATGGGGAAGCCGTAATCAAGAAATTCAGAGTTTGTTTCTTTCTTTGGTGTGTCCACATAGCCGGTTGAACTGGTCAGTTCTGCAAATCCCAGGTCGAATTTTGCTAATAACGTTGACCACTCGATTTCATACTCGTTAGTCGGTATACCACTTGGGTATTTAGCAAGTGCCATATCGGTGATTAGTGGAGAGATAATCATCTCACCGCCGGTGGTGTCTGCTATCTGACTTCCAGGTAATACCTGATAATCGGTGAACCAGCGTGAGTGAGTCAACGTGATGTCTGCTTTGTCGCTGGGTTTCCATCTGGCCTTGATGCGCATAGAGTCTCTGGAAAATTCTAGAGGGTTAGCTCTTTTCCCAGGAATCTTGCCGTATCCGGCATCCTCTTCGCGAAGGTAAGCAAGCCTTATTCCGAATACGTCTTCAGCGATGGGGATATTTAACACTCCACCAGCTGTATGACCTGCTCCATCCACACCCTTTACGCTGGCGTAGCCATATCTAGCGTTATAGCCAAAGTTCTCTAGATCGACGGGGTTGGTTCTGAGAATTACACTACCGGCGGTTGAATCTTGTCCATAAGAGGTTCCCTGGGGCCCACGAATTATTTCAATGCGTTGTAAATCAAAGGTGCTAATGGGTGGAGGAACTGGCGTGCTGATATCAACATAGGGTATATCGTCGATATAGTAGCCGACAGGCGGTAAGCCATCGGCAGCATTGGATTGTGTGATACCGCTGCCTCGAAACTGAATCCCCTCCTGGGCAGGTTGTTTGTTACTATGCACAACAGCACCCGGGACTAAATTATAAATGTCTCGAACGTCATTATAGATTGGCATTTCGAGTGTTTCTTCTGTGATAGCCTGAATGGATTGAGGTATGTCCATTACTGCAACGTCACGACGAGTAGCGCTGACAATGATTTCTTCAATAGCAGCCTCGTCCTCATCATCGGCGGAAAATACCGCAACGGGTGCTGGTAATACCATTCCAAGCATAAGTATTCTTAATAGAAATTTGTTCACGTCCTTCTCTCCTAGATGTGTTCAATCTTTGCCGAATTTGAGTAGCATATAAAAACGGCAGTTAACCTATATTAATCAGATTTATATGCATTTGAATCTTTCTTATATGGTTATGCCCTTTTTCTATTGGCTTTTTTGGTAGGAATTCACCCATTTTTTTTGCAGTTTCACCCATTTTTTNTGCAGTGATCCAGCGAATTTAAGCAGGTCGTATAGCGTCTTGCGTAATACAGCGACAGCGGATTCAAAGAAATCGAGCTATGACTGCTAATCTTGTTAGACTGAGTTTCAACGAACGATAAACTAGGGAGGAGAAACATGCGCATAACTGATGTGAAAGTAACTGTGTGGGAGTGGAAAGATATTCCTCCTACCCGATACACTCTCAGGGTGTCTACGAGTGCCAAGACTGCAAAGATGGCGCTCGTTAGGATTATTACTGACCAAGGAATAGAGGGAAATGCTTTTCTAGGGTCTGCGCTGAGCGGGCTCGGTAATGATCCCAATCTTATCATTGAACGATTTAAACCTATGTTGGTTGGCCAAGACCCTCTAGCGAGAGAGCGAATATGGCAAACCATCTCGGGATGGGCTATGGGCGGCATCATGCGGGTGATTGGCGCAATCGACGTCGCGCTTTGGGATCTCGCCGCGAAAGCTGCGGGTGTGCCAGTTCATCGCTTAATGGGATCATTTCGAGAATCTGTTCCTGCCTATGCGAGCTCTGCCGTGTTTGAGAATCCAGAAGAGTACGCAGAAGAAGCAGTCTCGTTCAAAGAAAAAGGCTGGAGTGCTTACAAGATTCATCCACCGGCGATTCCCGAGTTAGATATAAAAATTTGTGAGGCGGTAAGACTTGCCGTGGGAGATGATTATCGGATCATGCTCGATTCAACATGGTCTTATGATTACCCCAGTGCGCTAAGAGTAGGTAAGGCTGTGGAAGAGCTGGGTTTTTATTGGTACGAGGATCCACTCGCCTATGACGATCTTTACGGCTATGTGAAGCTAAAACAAGTTCTGGCGATTCCTTTAATGGCAACAGAGATGCCCAGTTTGGGACCCACATCCTACGCGCCCTGGTTAATGGAAAAAGCGACAGACTATCTGCGTGGTGATGTCGCCATNAAAGGCGGACTGACTTCTTGTTTGAAAACGGCACATACGGCGGAAACTTTTCAGATGAATTACGAAGTCCATCATGGAGGAAATTCGCTTAATAATGTGGCCAATCTGCATTTGATCATGGCGATCCCTAACTGCGAATACTTTGAGGTTCTGTTACCGGATGGGGCTCAGAAACACGGTCTTGTTAAGGACATTGAGGTCGATGCGGATGGCCTGGTTCATGCGCATCAAAGCCCGGGTCTAGGAGTGGAAATCGATTTTGATTTAATTGAGAAAAATAAGGTTGCTGAGCTATGACCAAGTTTTTTTGGGGGATTTTTTTTGTCGTGTGCACCTAGAGTCGCGCTACGTAACTGACAAGTAAACCTAGCGCATGATATAAAAAAGGTAATAGAAAAAAGGNTATCAGTAATGGAATTTAGTGCTCAGTTAGGTCAATACGGAACGAATTGGTCTGATATCAAAGAGACCGTGCTCGCCCTCGAGGCCGGAAGGTGGAACAGCGTTTTCTTTTCGGATCATTTTATGCCGCCGGGGAATCCGGCTAATGGTCATGGGATAGCACTAGAAGGGTGGACCGTTCTAACTGCAATTGCCTCACATACGAGGCGACTGCGTTTAGGCATTCTGGCTACAGGAAATACCTATCGTAATCCAGCGCTGCTAGCGAAGATGTGTTCTACGCTGGATCATATTACTGATGGTCGTATGATTTTAGGCTTGGGTGCTGCCTGGTACGACCGAGAGCACGAGGCCTATGGCTGGGAATTTCCCTCACTTAAAGAAAGAAGTGACCGACTCGAGGAAGCGGTTGATTTGATTCGCCTCTTGTTTACGAAACCGGAAGATGAATACGTTGATTTTAATGGTCAGTATTACCAGCTTAATGAAGCACCTTTAAATCCTGGTTCAACGCAGAACCCTCATATTCCGATTCTGGTTGGCGGAAACGGAGAAAAACGAACATTAAGAACTTGTGCTAAATCGGGCGATATCTTCAATTTGGACTTTTGGCATCCAGGAGGCGTTGATGTTTTTAAGCACAAGAGCGAGGTCGTTGAAAGGCACTGTGAGAGCTTTAATCGCGATCCATCCGAGGTGAAAAAGACTGTGTGCCTGCCTTTCAGGTTGTTTGATTCTGATGCTGAATGGCAAGCAAAAAAAGAAGCCTCAATGCCTTGGTATTGCTGGGGTACAGCGAACGCGATACAAGACTTGCTTGGCGCCTACATAGATGCAGGGGCCCAAGAGATCATGCTTTGCGCCATACCTAATAAACCCGCGGCATGGCAACGGGTTGAGGAAGAGGTTTTGTCCGCATTCGATTAGATTTTGATGCAATCATCAAAAAACGACGAAGACGCTAACTTGATGGATCCCGATGCTGTGGGCATGTCCCGTCAGAAGCTGTCGGAGCTCGATAGTGTCGTTCAGGGTCATGTTGGTTCTGGAAAAATTCAGGGTGCGGTTGTTGCGGTGAGTCGTTACGGGAAACCGGTTTACTTCGAGGCCCATGGATATTCTGATCTGAATACAAAAACGCCGATGAAACTCGATTCGATGTTTCAGATGGCATCTTCGACTAAGCCTGTGACAGGGGTGGCCGCTATGATAGCGATGGAGAAGGGCTTGTTCGAAGCGGACCACGAAGTACAAGAGTTTATCTCTAGTTTTTCTGAAATACGCGTTGCTGTTTTGGCTGACCCGGAAGCTAAAGACATCAGTCCTAAATTTGTTTGGCCCTCGCTCGATAAAAACGGTAAGACACCCGGCCGGTTGCTTAAGTTGTTTGGCAGAATCTATGGGAGGCTAACTAAAAAGTATTATGGGTATGTGCCGTCTCATCGTACCGTGCGGGTAAAACGACCGGTCACTATTCATGACTTGTTAACTCATACGTCGGGGCTTGGGTCCTTTGGATTGGGTACGGCAGTGTCTGATTGGAATAAAAAACCTTGGGAGACTCACCTCGAGCAAAATACTCTGGCTTCCCACGTGGAGGATGTCGCTAAGGGTCCTCTTGATTTTCAACCTGGGTCTCGCTGGATGTATAGCCCTGGAACCGGTCTGGATGTGGTTGCTCGGATTATAGAGATTACCTCTGGCCAACCATTTAACGAATTTGTTCAAGAAAACATATTTGATCCTCTTGATATGAAGGACACCCATTGGAAGGTTCCCCTTGAGAAATATTCCCGGGTTGTTGTGATTAGGGGAGATAAAGACGATTGGAAAAAGCAAATATCTTATTATTCTGGTTCTTATGGTTTGATAAGCACTGCACGGGATTTCCTTCACTTTCAAGAAATGTTGGCAAACGGAGGAGAGCTTCTAGGTAATAGGATTGTTAACCTCGATTCAGTTACCAGAATGTCATCCAATCAGGTAGGCAGCTTGTATTATGGCAAAGCTAAACGCGGAGACGACACCAACAGTGAAGGTTTTGGATACACTGTATCTATTACACTGGACAGCGAAAATTCTTCAATACCACACGGAAACGGGGCTTTCGGCTGGGGCGGCGCGGCGGGCACATACTCATGGTCGGAACCCGCTTCCGGTATTGCGGCCGTGATCATGGTGCAACAGCCTTCTAAAGAGGTGCCCTTTGACATCGCGAAAGTTGTTCAAGACTCGATAGTGGATTGAAGAAAGGCGAACACCTATTAGACAAAAATGGCTCTAGCTAGGCCCTCAAAACGAGAAACCGGCCTCCAGTTGAAGCGTAAACATTTATAAACATGGAACAGCATACATGAAGAAGAAAAGCCCTCTTCCTCCCGGTCCAACGTTTACGCCTAGAGATGTCAGCTTGGGCCTGACTTCATTGGAAGACGTTAATTACCCTTTGAGATGGGGCGTTGTCGGGGTTGGTGAGATTTCTCGCCAGTTTGTTCGATCGTCACGTGAATGCCCAGGGGCAACGATGGCTGCCGCATTTTCCAGGTCGCAAGACAAAGCCGATTCATTTGCGGCTTCCCACGGAGTAGAGAAAGGTTACGATAACCTCGAGCGAATGCTCGACGGTGAGGATCTCGATGTTGTCTACATTGGTACCCCTGACGAGATGCACAAGGAGCACTGCTTGCTGGCAATGGAGGCCGGTAAACATGTTCTCTGTGAGAAAGCTTTGGCTAAAAATGTCGCTGATGCTCGTGAGATGTACGCTGCCGCTGAACGGAATGGAGTGATGCTGCAGGATGGGGTATGGACACGATTTTTCCCCGCGGTAGAGCATGCGCGTAGCCTGATTGAAAGCGGCGAAATTGGCGATGTGGTAATGGTCCAGTCAGATTTCGAATCGCTGTACACTGCCCAGGCGGCGATACTTGCTTACGGTGCCCAGGCGAAACCGATCCACATACAGGCTGCTGGATCGACGAGCGGTCCTGGCGGTGCAATTCTTGAATATGAAAACGATCGCTTCGCCATTCTTACCTTTGTTAGTTACCCGAGTGAGTTTCCGGAGGTTACTGAGATTACAGGAACCAAGGGTCGTATAACACTTGAGCAGCCAGGTCATTGTCCAACCCGCTTGTCGGTAAGAGTTCCGGTTGCCGCTCCATCAAGATATAGAGGTGGGAATACCCCATCGCCTGTTCAGGAAATTGAATACCCGTTGCCTGACTCAATAAGCCTTCCTGGCGCATATCCGAATCAGCAAGGCTTTATTTATATGACGGAAGCGATTCATCGTTGTTTGGCTGCAGGTTTGCGCGAGTGCCCGCAGTTCGTTCAGGCTGAATCGTTATTGCTGTTGGAGTTGTTGGAAACTATAAGAAGGCTTCGAGCAGAAAATAAATAGCCCGTTTCTCGGGACTTTTGATTACTGGTTCTAAGGCTTTTCTTAAGTTGATCTGAGTAGGAGAGTTGGTTCAGTCAGGACTATCTAGTGCGATAAGATCATCCTCCATACGCTTGATATCCGCAGACGCAATGTTCAGGTTTCCGGCTGTCGCATTGTCGATAGACTGGTCGACTGTTTTGCTGCCGCAGAGCACGTGGCTGACTGTGGGTTGTGCTGCTGTCCAAGCAAGGACGAGTTGAGAAATAGTGCAGCTGTATTTTTCGTTAAGATCATGCCAGCCAGAGAACATAGACATGAGTTTTTCGCGATTATGTGATTTGTACCATGGATGCCAATGCTCTGCTTCGTTCCTGAAGTCACCCGGTGCAAAATTTCGGTCCTTAGGAATTTTTCCGCTTAAGAGGCCATATTCAAGACTCCAGTAAGTCAACGTCGCAATATTGTGTGATAAACAGAAAGGCATGACGTCGCTCTCATGGTCTCTATAAAGCATGCTGTAGCGAAGTTGGTTAGAATCAACGCTCGCAATCGATTGATAGGATTTGAGCTGCTGCAACGACATATTGGATACCCCGATAGCCCTGATTTTTCCTTTACGTTTTAGATTGATGAGGCAATCCATGGTTTCCTCTATCGGCGTTAAGTCAGGAGGGATTGACGGTTTGTGTACTTGCAGCAGGTCAACGTAATCGACTCCCAACCCTCTGAGACTATCGTCGAGTTGTGTTTCGATCGCGTCCGGGCTCAGGCAAATATATGTGGCCTTACCATTTTTTATGCCATTCGGAGACCCTCGCTCGCTTTTCCACCACACGCCGCACTTGGTAGCAATTTCGACCTGGTCTCTTCGTCCTGAAATAGCTTTACCGACGATTTTCTCAGCCGCTCCCCAGCCATAGGAGGGCGCGGTATCGATTAGGCGGATTCCTTGATCAAGAGCCGCATGAATGGCCCTGATCGCCTCTTTAGTGTCTGTGTTGTTGTAATAATCCGCCGTGTCCATCGCGGCGGTGCCCATTCCAATGACGGACGTCGATACGCCTGAAGAGCCCAAAGGTTTCTTTAACACGGCAATCTTTTCAAGAGTTGACCACCCTGGATGTGTTTAAGGAATGATCTCGACGAATATAAATAACGAAGATCCAGGCGCAGTTATGCAAGTTCGGTCAAAGCTCTTATTGGAAATAATTCGCCGCTAATATGGCTCGACGATCTTGATGCCAAAAATGTAGCGAGTTCGGCTACATGTTCGGGATCTGGGGGGTATTCCAAAGGCGGGACGGGACTACCGTCTTCTTTATTCCTGCTCGGTAGCCATTGTGAGACCCCTTCGGTTGCAGTCAGGCCGGGTGCTATGCAGTTGACATTGATATTGTGGGGCCCCCAACACACAGCAAGAGATTTCGTTAAATTTATTACTCCCGCTTTGGCCGCGCCATAGTGGACAAAGGCGGGAGACAGTCGTATTCCGGCAACAGATGAGATATTGATAATGGATCCATGCTTTTGCGTGATCATGTGTTGGCTGACAGCTTGCGAGCACAGAAATACACTGGTCAAGTTGAGCGCGATGGCGTTGTTCCATTCTTCAGGTTTGAGCTTTTCGGGAGGCTTNACATACATCGCACCACCGGCGTTGTTCACTAATATGTCTACCTGTCCGAATTTCTCGATTGCTCTCGCCACCATGTCATCAACCTGTCTCGGTTGCGTGACATCGGCTTGGGCTACAATAGCTTTGTGATTTTGGGATTCTAGCTCTGAGGCAAGTGAATCTAGTCGTTCCTCATTTCTGCCCGATAAAACCAGGTGAGCGCCTTGTTCTCCATAGGCTTTGGCGATTCGGCTTCCGATTCCTCCGGCGGCTCCGGTGATGATGGCGGTTTTACCGTCTAGTTGTCTTTCCATTAGAAGCCTCTANTGTTTGNTGTTTTGNNTGCTATTTTTGCTCAAAATCCTAGTATATCCTCCCATTCATAGGAAAGTCGCTGCCTCAGTNAAACTGCGATTAATGTGTAGCAACTAGGTNGAGGATTAACGTGTCAGGATTANCANGGNTTCAATCGGTTCCTCTCGAGGAAAAGCAGAGCGCACTTTCTGTGATGCTTTTGGCATTTTCTGGCGACCCATTTTTTCGATGGTTTATCCCTGAACCGGCTAAGTATGTTAAAGGAGGAATTGCCCTGATGAATGCCTTTGGTGGTGGTAAAGCCATTGAAAATGGTACTGCCTTTGCGCCGTCTAATTACGAAGGCGCATCGTTTTGGTTGCCACCCGGGGTTAGCATTGACGAGCAGCTCGTTGGCCAAGCTATCATGGAGTGCGTGCCAAATTATATACAGGAAGAACTTTTTGCCGTGTTTGGCGAAATGGCAAGCTATCGNCCNGAGGGNGACTGNTGGTACCTGCCGNTAATTGGGGTTGACCCTGCGCATCAGGGTAGAGGGTTAGGCTCTANGATGTTGAAGCACGCCCTAANCATTATTGACGAGAAAGGCTTGCCGGCCTTTTTGGAATCTTCTAATCCAGCAAATATCTCGCTTTACGAGCGTCATGGGTTTGAGGTGGTTGGCCGTATCCAGGTGGGCTCCTCTCCTGCCGTTCATCCCATGCNCCGNGNNCCGNTAAGNTAAGTCATCGTGGCGTGTTTCTCTGTGATGCGAATTTGAAAGAAAGGCGATGACTAATTGGTTATCCGAAGTGAATGGTCGACGTTTGTCATTGAGGAAAGAAATGATCAGCAGGGTGTTGGGTCCTGNAATGGTCACATCCCTCTTTAAAGTTTCCTCTCAGAAGTGTATCCCTGGCTGTATTGCGCTTGCATAGATTTAAGGGTCGCGTGAAATAACGCCTTCCTCAGTGAGAGCAAGATGTGTAAGGGTTTGCTCGTCGTGGTTCATTCTCCATGACAGCATTTTTTGCGCGTATTCGAGCACTAAGGGCTGGTATTTAGGGTTTTGCGCTTGGTTGATGAATTCGCCTGGGTCCGCCTTAAGGTCGAAGAATAGCGGCGGCAAGTTAACAAAATGCACATACTTATAGTGCTCGTCGCGCAAAACGTTCAGCGTGCATTGGTCCAGGGTGAGACAGAGCGATTGTTCTAGTGCTTCTCCCGAAACAACACTACGAAAGTCAAACTCCCAATG
>PBUF01000121.1 GCA_002727775.1 Gammaproteobacteria bacterium | reverse complement strand
TAGACATAACAAAATTAAATCTAATTTATTTAAAATAAATGTAGACATTTATTAATTTGAAGGTATTATGCGCACCATGTTTAGACAATTACTTGACAACCCGCGCGCAGGCCGAACGGAGCCCTCACTCCCTCTCCCCAAAGCCCGTCGGTCTGCGCGCCCCTTTGGAGCACATGATGCGAGGATTTCTGAAGGTTTGCGGATGGGTTTGGTGCGCAGCAGTGTGCATCGCTCCCTTTTTCTAAGCGAACTCTGTAACGAACGAAAATTAGTAAGTAGGACTTTTTAAGGAAAACACATGAAAGAAATTAGACAAGAAAAAACAGCTGTCAGAGCCATCGCGGTGAAAGACATTCATCCCATGAAGAAAATCCTGATGGGACAGTTCCTCATCATCTCGGGCGCCTGGGCCCTCTCAGGATTATTCCAACTGGGTTCCATCGTATGACGGGAAAGCTCTTCACTGCGATCTCTCTAGGTGCGCAGGTCAGGCGAGAGGTTGGCCGATTCCTCTCTAAGCAGTTGCCAGGCCTGCGCACTCTTTTTCCCTGGGCTCGCGCCCAGACTGAACAGCTAGGGGATTATGATGAGCCGAGCAGTCTACATTCTAATGTAGACATTTATTTACAATTTAGATTTATCTCTATTTTATAGTTGACAATTCCTAATTTATCTCCATAATAAGTTAAAACAAAGAGACATTAAGTAGACATTTTGCATGCAGACCGGTCGGAACCCCCTCTCCCTCTCCCTAAACCACCGGTCTGCATGCCTAATGCCCCCCTTCAAGGAAACCCAATCAAAGACTGCCTCTGACCTTCACTCGGTCCCCTTGGCCAATAGTCGGTGTTGGGCGTTGATCGACTCCTGGCAGATTGCGAGGTTGTGAAATGGTTTAGGTGTGCAGGCCGGAGGAGAGACTTCTGTCCCGGACCTCTCCAGGCAGTATCCCGGTCTGTGCACTTTTAGCTTTAACTGTTAACCCCTTTAAACTAAGATGGACAAATTTTAGACACATGAACCAGACTATGAGCAGCAAGAAACTATCTATTGGCGCCGTCGCAAATTTGACGGGAGTGCCGCAACATACCCTACGAAAGTGGGAGAGTAGACACGGTATAGGGATCCCTGACAGGACGAATACGGGACGCCGCGTTTATAGTCAAGAAACAGTCGAGCAGTTGCGCCTGATAAAGAGCTTACTCTCGAAAGGCCACTCGTTAGCTCACCTTACCGAGCGCTCTGTTGCTGAACTAAAAGCAATCGAACATGAACACGGGGTTGTGGAGCAAAGGGCGATTGAGTTCGAAAAAATCGTTATGGTGTCTGAAATGGGCGCCTCCGAGATGCGAAAAGTTTTTGGTGCTGACACAAAGATGTCCGAGGCCACTCTGGAAAACTTACACGATTCGCTGGTCGCTAACGTTGAGCCCGACAAAGTGCTCGTAGTAATCGAGCAAATATCATTAGGCGTAAAGGATGCAGTCAAGATCATCGATGCCCTCGACCCCGAGATGCCTACCATCATTTGCGTAAAGTATCTGCCGAAAAACGCTCAAAAACTGTTCGCACAAAGCAACGCCATACTCTCAGAGTGGCCGCTCACAAAAGACTCCCTCGCACGGGACGCCCGACTGCTAGACCTTTCGGATACCGAGTCAGAAGTCAACGAGCGGCTTTTTGACAACCGGACTCTCAAAAAATTAGTTTCCATGAACCCTACTCTGGATTGCGAGTGCCCAAATCACATCGCCAAATTGATTATAGACATCTGTGCTTTTGAAGAATATTGCAAAAGCTGCGAAGACTCCGATCCTGCCCAAAGAAAAACCCATGCAGACCTAGGTTACTTAAGTGGTCTGGCAAGAATGAAACTAGAAGAAGCACTCATAGAGGTTGCTCGGGTTGACAACATTGACCTNTCAACTCTGTAGATNCTTTTTTAGGAATCGGTTNCTTCACCGAGGGTTACANATTTCNTATAGANNTGAAAGCCTGTCNGNCAGTGNCTCTCAGNCTTTCTCNTTTCGAGACTCNGCAAACCCATGCTAGAGANCAAACCACTCNCGTCAGCCGTAGACGATGCTGCGGANGTNATGGCTCANTTCCANCAAGGTGCGAAAAAGNCAGAAAACCANGCNNTGCNANNTCTCGCGCCGCTNCTGCTTTCTGTGANCACTTTATTGGCGCTTGCGGCTTTTTTAACCAACTAAACACTCCACAACTTCGATCAAATCTCTGTCCTACGTTTGATCAAGCCTTTCGAGCTTTTTTAAAAACAATGACGCCTCCTCGCGATTTGGCGCCTCCAAAGAAAATCGTTGATGAAAAAAGATTTGCAAGCTGACCCTTCCTTCGGTCAGGTTAATCGAATAACCGTCCAAATCAGACCCGACCGCTAAGCCTTTCCAAACAAATTGGCCTTGTTGTTTTGTGCCTTCGTTGACGACCTTCTGATAAACCCTGAGCGCCCTTGCTACGTTTACCTTATTGTCCAACAAATCTGCACCTCGGCATTAGTTTCCGAAACTATAGTGGGATCTATAAAGCTCAAATCAATGTGCGAGAGACGCTATTACTCCAATTTCGAAAGCGGAGCATTCGAGACTAACCCTTGCAATGGCCATTGGTCGCTCGCATAGCTAACACCTTCAACAAAAGAGCCACTCTGAACGAGGATAAAAAGTAGGTATATTCACTCATCGACAGAAGGCGAATCGAACTAATCAATAATTCAGTGCTAGGCACTAGTCAGCTTGCGAGATAATGAAAGAAAAAATCATAGACATCAAAAAGTACACAGCCCTCTCTCTTGGCTATCTTGGTCTACTTCCCCCCCTCCTTGCTTTAGGTGCGAGTCTCACCAGCCACCTATCGGCAAAGGAAGGCTTTGAATTCAACTTACTCTACGCAAACATGATTTTATCTTTTCTTGGAGGGACGCACTGGTACGCCGGGATAACCTCGCAGCTGGGTGCACCCACCAGAAAAATCTTAGTAGGGATTATCTCAAGCATAGCGGGTATAACCAGTTTGCTCATTGGAGGGGTCATAGGAGCTTCTATCACTACAGCGGGCCTACTCGTACTTGGCTTTATTGAAAAATACCAGCCGCTATCAGAGGAGGATAGCATCGACTGGTATATATCCTTGAGGATCAAATTAACGGTCGGACTTACCAGCTTGTTAATGGTAAGTCTTTGGCTGTCCGTCTAACAAAAACCTGTTAGAAGCCTCCTCTCAACTCCAAAATTTGATCAACTCACTTTAAATTCACGAACAAACTAGACCTTATAAACACGAGACGCAGTACCATAGAAAAGCTCATGCTGTTCGTCATCGGAAAATTCTGAAGCGATCCTCTTCATCGCGTTCCAGTATATCGAATAGGACAAAGAGAGCTTGTCGACGGGAAAATTACTCTCGAACATACATCTTGAAGGCCCAAAAGCATCGATCGTGTGTAAATAATATTCACGATGAGCATCAGCAACCTCCTCTGAGGACGGCGGCATTTCTCGGGTATGCCAGTTAAAGCCATTAACTGGCATAGCAAGGCCCCCAATTTTAACCACCACATTTTCAAACTCAGACATCCGAACCATGTCCGCCTTCCACTCGGACATTACGTCCTCCATCTTTCCTTCATACGACCCGACTCCACAGGGCGTGCCAAAATGATCCAGAACAATAGTCGTACCAGGCACCGCNTGAGCCAAATCAGAATAGGCAGAATTCTGAAAGTGGTAGTGCCACGAATCATAGGTGTAGCCCAGCTCCCCCAACAGGCTAACGCCGTTTCTAAAACCGGATTGCTGGAATAAATCAGGATGAGGCGTCGCATCCAGCCAACCAAGGCTTTTATCGGGATCATGTGCACCCCCGTGTCGGATACCCCGAAACAGGCCTTCGCCAGCCTCCTCGTGAGCTTCCAAAGTTTCTCGCAAAAGGTCTAATTCTAAAGTGAGGTCTGCATGAGCGACGATGCCCGCGATCTCAGCCTTACCTTGACCTCGACTGGCGATCGCTGCATCTCTAACGAACTCCGTTTCTCCAACCACTTTAAGATGCTCAGGGCCATCAACTCGGTACTCTGCCCCACACTCCATGAAAACAGTTTTTACGATTCGGTGACCAGACTCAGTGTCTTCCCAAAGATCTTCCAAAAGGTAGACAGGGAGCCCACTAGTCCTCCACATGTGATGATGAGGGTCAATTATTTCACGCCCAGGATCTATTATTTCTTCGGTATGCTGTGCCAACCACGCCCGCTGTTCTTCTTTTGTNAGTGCCATCTGCCCCCCAATCTATTAATGCAAAATCTATTAACACACCAATATATTATTTTTTCTAGCGGTGCCTAACATAAAAAAAACGGGCTCAATGAAAAGAATGGTCAAAAAGCGGCCACCTCCTGCAAAAATTCCTGCCAACGCGACGCCATTTGCTCCGTCCACTCTGATCCTAGATTATCTCTAACGCAATCACGGATCAGTTCAAAAAAAACACCAAAAATATCTTCCTTGACACCATACTCCAAATGATGAGATCGCCAGGACGCTAGATCGCCTTTATTGATCACACCCTTTTCACTGTAAGCGAGCACGAATTCAAAAGCCGTCTGCAGCATAGCACCGCGCACGCTGTTATCTTTATCCAGCACAAACAGACACTCCAAATCCGGGTAGCGAGAATACATTAGCGAATAGATTTCTTTTTGCGGGTCGCCCGCCAGNTCAACAAGCCTTTCTAAAGATTGATCAATACAGCCAGGCATTGCGATCTTTTGCGTTTAAAATTTCTCGCGATCCGGATACGTTGATAGAATGATCTTTTGGTTTTTTCACTTNAGATATGACTCAACTGATACTACATCAATACGCCGCNTCCCCATTTTCAGAAAAAGTGCGATGCCTTCTAGGATATAAACAGCAAGACTATCATATGGTCGAGATACCTGTGATCATGCCAAAACCAGACCTAATGGCTTTGACAGGAGGATACCGAAAAACGCCTGTCTTACAGTTAGGAGCTGACATCTTCTGCGACACCGCCGCTATATGCCGCGNTATCGACCANCTTTTTCCTGANAACTCNATTTATCCNGAGTCCGAAGACGCCATGCTGACTGCTGCCGCTCACTGGACCGACACCTTTCTTTTCAAGCTTGCCGTCGCTGTGGCCTTTCANCCTAAAGCCGTTGCCAACAGCGAACTATTCNGTGACCAGGAAGCGGCAGCNGCGTTCATGGCNGANCGAGCAGCTTTGAGCGAAGGCTCCAANGANCTCAGCNTAGATTTAAAGATTGCCCAGTCTCATTGGTCTTTGNATATGAGAAGACTNGACAATCAACTGAAAGCAGCANAATTTATAGGTGGTGANCGGCCGAATATCGTTGATTTCTCGACTTATCATTGTTGCTGGTTTGTCTACAACAACGACTCTCTAAAGCCTGAGCTTGATCAGTTTCCAGCGCTCGCCGAGTGGATGGTCAGAATGGCTTCTTTCGGCCAGGGCAATTCAGNTTTTATGACGGGAGAGGANGCAGTNAGCATTGCNAGAGACAACNCTNTTTCGCCAGGNTCGGANGANACATACCTTGTAGAGGGAGAACCAGCCCTGGGAGAAANCGTCGACGTCATGCCAATCGATTACGGCTTTCANCCAACAAGAGGAGAGTTGANGGGTTCTTCGGTGNACGAGTTTGTNCTTAAAAGAATCGATGAACGNGCCGGNGANGTCGCAGTTCATTTTCCGCGNATCGGATTTCAGATCAACTTNGCAGGANATTGACGGTTGGCTCNATGTGAACGNTNCCAAANACATAANAAACTTCAACTATAAGTTTTCTNCCTGATTGATGGACAAAAGTGATTTCGACACGCTAGACGCCAATAAGTTAAGNGAGGCATGNCANTGGTTGAATTCATTACCCATATATATGTTCACNGGAGANCTNACTCTCCAGCTACTTAAATTTAGCTATGATTGTGACAACCTAGACAATGCGGATCGATCCGTGAGAGCAGTTCTAAACTATCAGGCGTCTCTCATCGCGCCATTAGAACCAGAGCTATTCANTGATTATGTGAAACGTGTATATAAAGGCCCTGTTCCTGACGAGATAGCAGATTTCTTCGGCGATCATTCTGTCCAGTAGATTGCGGATTGGACATCAGAACAGCTAACCCTTTCTTACCAACAAGACGCCCCGTTCTCTTCCCCATCTTCCTCTAGACTAACGTCGATACTTGTTGTGCATCTTCGATTGGTGTCTGAGTACAGCCTTGCTTCGGAGCATTTCATGTTTTGTCTTTCTATGCCGAACCCGCTTTCGCCAGGCTATGTAGGTTTTTCTTTTTAGAAGCTTTCGCATTCTCTCCGGGATACTGCTTACTTCGATCCCAAAGCTCCTNGCGATCGCATCCATTGGAGTCCTATCNTCCCAAGCCATCTCGATCANACGACTAGACTCTTCTGGTGTNAATCTACCTTTGTGTTTCATAACCTTGGCTTTNTCGAGATCGNCCCACTAACTAAACTATGTCTCAGCGACGAGGNCGAAGATTNTCATAAGTTAAANCCTGTTGACTCNTGCTNGGTCTCTTCCCTATGAGCACCTCTACTCTATCGCTTTTATTTGCGNCCCCGCGGTTTCCAGAAGAGTCCTGTATAAACCCAGCCTTTTCCGCCGGCACTCGGGTCGCTTGAGGCTGCCTTGAAAAAATCGGGTCCTTCGGCCCATAACCAACGCCCTCTGGCATTTTCTCCTCCTATACTTTGACCATCAAGCCTTTAAGGACGCTTGAGGCAAATTTTGTCTATCTTATGTCCGAATTATATGAGTTTTCTTCTATTATATCTAACAATTGTCTATTTTATAGTCAGGGGAGATCGACAACTGGTTCTTTAACAACAGGATTACGCAAAATCTATATCGCAAAAAATAAACCACACTCTCTGTGGTAAGCTTTGCTAAGGGGCAGGCGTCCTGGTGTTAAGGAATTCAGATACAATAAAACTAAGCGGGATAGCCAGATGAGCAATACGACTTTGCCGACTCTTCACGGCGCCAACATCTCTCCCTATGTACGCAAGG
>PBUF01000120.1 GCA_002727775.1 Gammaproteobacteria bacterium | reverse complement strand
TTAGCAAGTTTTGAGGTTGCGTGATGAAGCGATTGGAGTTGCTGATCCAGCAATTGCCTTAGCCGGATCATCTCTTCTGAATCACAGAGCTCTTCGGCCCTGATTATTTCNTCAAACTTNCTCGAATAGGACTCATAATTGACATCGACCGCTATCCGCCCNGCCTCGTCAATTAAGGATTCCGGCGACTCATCTGGATCGGCTTCCGCTCCAGCTTCATCCATATCCATATCTGAGTCCATATCCATCATGGACGCTTCGCCCTCGACTCCCTCCTCCGCCATTGCCTCATCATCCAAAACAACATCTTCCGGAGAAAACTCTGACTCGGATTCGTCGGACTCATCAATGGTTTCAATATCGTCCTGATCCGTATCTCCCTCCATTGGATCTTCGAACTCAGCAGGCAAACCCAAATCAGCTATTATCTCTCTGCATCTCTCAGCAAATTTAGCCTGGTCTTTAACATGATCCTTCAATGCATCGATGTGGTCGCCCGCATGCTCTAGTACATGATCACGCCAGAATCGCACTAAATTTTCCGCACTNTCAGGGAGTGAGCGACCCGTTAANCGCTGACGCACTATCAGACCCACCGCCACNGAGAGAGGAGCTTCAGTNTGCTCAGTNAGNGAATCAAAAGCAGCCTGTTGGCATTGGGCCTCGAGATGAGCATCTAGATTCTTGGCAACCCCTTCCATACGCAGGGTTCCAATGGAAGCAACACGAGCATCCTCGATAAGCTGGAACATCTCTTGAGCAGCTCCTCCTCGAGGAGCATATCTTGAGTGTAGCTCATCGCTATGATGTCTTAGTCTGAGCGCGAACTCGTCCCCTATGCCTCTAATGGCATTGATTTCAGCTTCGCTACTCCCAACCGCAGGTAAAGGAACCCGAATTCTATTACCACGTAAACTTGGTGCCCCAGGTCCAAAACTCACATCAAGCTCTTCTTCACCGGACAATGCTCGCATAGTGGAGGTGGTTGCCCTCTTAAAGGGCTCTAACGGGTTTTCTGACTCACTCATAATTCAGCAATTCAAGCTGACTGAAGAGAAATACCTTCGGTCGCAGTACCCAAATCTTCACCGAGACAGCGCTGATAGTATTCTGCGACTATCGGCCGTTCTAACTCGTCACATTTATTTAAGAATGTTAGCTTGAAAGCAAATCCAACATTTCCAAAAATCTCGGCATTTTGAGCCCAGGTTAAAACGGTTCGCGGAGACATGACGATAGAAAGATCGCCGTTTACAAAGCCTTTACGGGTCAAATCTGCAACGCTGACCATACTACTAATCACCCGCTTTCCTTCATCATCGGAGGCATATTCCTTAACTTTGCCTGCCACGATCTCGCACTCGGCCTCATGATCCAGATAGTTAAGTGTGCTTACGATACTCCATCGATCCATCTGGCCCTGGTTTATCTGCTGAGTACCATGGTAAAGGCCAGTTGTATCCCCAAGACCTATCGTGTTGGTTGTTGAAAACAACCGGAAATGTGAGTGAGGCACGATAACCTTGTTTTGATCCAAAAGGGTAAGTTTCCCCTCAACTTCTAGAATTCGCTGAATAACAAACATCACATCCGGTCTGCCTGCATCATATTCATCAAAAACCAGGGCAACCGGATTCTGTAACGCCCAAGGTAGGATACCCTCTCGAAAAGCAGTTACCTGTTTACCGTCCTCCAACACGATCGCATCCTTTCCGATCAAATCGATGCGACTAATGTGACTATCGAGGTTAACGCGGATGCAGGGCCAATTTAGCCGAGAGGCAACTTGCTCGATATGAGTCGATTTACCGGTACCATGATAACCTTGAATCATTACTCTTCGGTTGTGAGCGAACCCAGCAAGGATAGCTAGCGTAGTATCTTGATCAAAACGATAATCCTCATCAACGACGGGAACATGTTCTGAGGACTCACTGAAGGCAGGAACCTCGAGATCCAAATCAATACCAAACAAATCCCGCACACTGACTACTGTGTCGGGCACCATCGAAGAGTCAATAACATTTGCATTGGATTGAGTCACGATTTTCCCTTACTTCAAAGTAACTAGATAACCTATTGTAAGTGAGGAATACAAAAAGAGCAGTAGGAATTAAGCCTTATTCCTGCTTCAGACCAGTCTTCTTCCGAGAAACCGTTTATCTAAATTGCAAGTGGAGGTGCGACTTTCAATCAGTACAATCATGGGAAGGGAATTCCAAGAGAAAAAGGATGCGATTCACTCTTCTGCTTGTCGCTTTTATAAGTTCGCTAACAATTGCCGCCGAAAATACTGACTGGCCAAACTACGCTAACGATCCGGGCTCTTCCAAGTTCGCAGCGTTAGATCACATCAATGCGAGCAATATTCAAAACCTCGTCGTTGCCTGGTCATGGGATTCTCCTGATAACCTATTGGTCAAGAACGACCGCAAACTTACTCCCTGGGGGTTTAAATCAACCCCAATCAAAATAGGCAAGACCCTTTATATCAGCACCTCATTGGGCCATGTCGCAGCAATTAGCGCGGATGAAGGGAAGACAATTTGGACATTCGACACTAAAACCTATGCGGATGGCAGACCAACAAACCTTGGGTTTAATCATCGTGGAGTCGCTTATTGGAGTGACAACAAGCAAGAGACAATCATCATGCCCACTAATAATGGCTATTTGTGGGCTATCGATGCGAAAACCGGCAAGCCTCTTAAGCAATTTGGACGCGATGGTCGCATTGATCTTACACAAGGGCTCGGCCGACCTGTCAACAGAAAGCTTTATTCTGTGATCTCTGCCCCAATAGTTATTGGTCATGTCGTCGTTGTAGGCGCATCAATTTCTGATGGCCCGCGACAAAGAACGATGCCCCCTGGACATGTAAGAGGCTTTGATGTTCGGTCAGGAAAGCAGCTCTGGATTTTTCATACAATCCCCCAAAAAGGCGAATTTGGCGTCGATACGTGGGAAGACGATTCCTGGAAATATTCGGGTAACACTAACGTCTGGACGGGAATCAGTGCGGATACAGAGTTAGGTTATATCTATCTTCCCACTGGGACACCTACTAACGACTGGTACGGGGGGCATCGTCCCGGAGATAATTTATTTGCCGAGAGCTTAGTCTGTCTCGATGCTAAAACAGGTAAGCGTGTTTGGCACTTTCAGATGGTTCATCATGGCCTTTGGGATTATGACCTTCCCGCAGCGCCAACCTTAATGAATATTGAAATAGATAATGAAGCTATCCCAGCGGTTGCACAGGTATCCAAACAGGGGTTCGTTTACGTATTTAACCGAAAGACCGGAGAACCTATCTGGCCAATCAACGAAACGCGCGTACCCCAAAGTAACATACCAGGCGAAAAAAGCTCTCTCACACAACCGATACCTACCAAACCAAAACCATTTGATCGACAGGGGCTCTCGGAAGAGGACCTGATCGACTTTACGCCGGAGCTAAGGCGCGCTGCCTTATCCATTATCAAACAATTTGACTACGGCCCTCTNTACACGCCACCCAGCTTGAGAGGAACGATCAATCTTCCAGGCTGGGGGGGTGGGGCCAATTGGTCTGGCGCAGCTTTCGATCCAGACACTGGTCGATTATTTATCCCTTCCAGAACAGGACCTATGATCGTAAAACTAAAAGCCGGCGGGGAAAAAACCAATTTTCGATTCGTCAGAAGCAGAGACGTAACCAGCCTAAAGGGGCCAGAGGGGTTACCAATCACCAAACCGCCCTACTCAAGAATCACTGCGATCGATATGAATACTGGCGATCATGTTTGGATGCGCCCCCATGGCAACGGTATAAGACAAAAGATAATCGAAAAGGGAATCAGCGACCCTGGACCGGTTGGGGGTCGATTCGGAACTGGCCCGCTGTTAACTTCCTCCTTGTTATTCCTAGGNCAAAAAGATGAAAACAGAAATTTACTCAGGGCTTTTAACAAAGACGATGGCACAATACTGGCTGAGATTGACCTCCCTGCAACCCCATGGGGTACACCCATGTCCTATGTCTCNAGCAATCGCCAATACATCGTAATCGCGACAGGCGAAGGCGCAAACGCTAAACTGATAGGNCTCGCNCTGCCNCCCTGATACACGCTAATGATTCAGGTTGTAAGCTTTGATGTAGTCTGCAAAGGCTGTATCGATGCTTTCTACACTCAATCCAAAGAACTCTGGACTATAGCGGTGACTCCCGTGTTTACCCTTCCGATTACGCTGCAAATACTCGCGCATTTTAAAGTGGGTATCCGGATCTAAGGGCAACTCCAGAAACTCGGTAATCCGCTCTACTACCATCAAGGGGTCGCCAGTCATCTCTTGATAGTCGATATCCAAACAACTTTGATCAACCATTGAATCAGAACCCCTCAAGTCTAGTACTCTGGTTAATCCTACACGCCACTCTTCAACTAACGATTTCCCTAACTCTTCAAAATCAACTTTNTNTGAACTGCCAGAGCGCAAACTCGCATATAAGCTTGCCATGGACGGTATCACCTCGCTTGGACGACGATGNAGCTGGATGAACTTTGCGTCCGGATATTGTTNNCGNAATGCACTTATTCCCAACATATGTCCAGGCGCTTTTAGTAACCATCTTTTNCCAGGGTTCTCGCTCGCCAAAATCTTAAGATAACGCTCATGCCAAAGGTATGCGGGTCTCCAATCACAGGCGGACAGCCACTCATGGTAAGCATCGACTCTATGGATCGCGTGAAACTGCATACTCCTAAAACTCAGTCCCTGGATTGTCACGCATTCGTGAGGCAATAGCGCCCCGAGCCTGTGAATACTCTTAAAGCCGGGAGAAATTACATCAACCAATTTAGTCCGCAAAAAGCTCTTAAAGATACGCAGCCAATCGCTCCAGTTTTCCTCGGGCACCGAATCGGCTTGCCACAATTTTGGGGTCTGTAAACCTGGATGCACATCCAACAACTCGTGAAGCAACGTCGATCCAGTCCTCGGCAATCCTAATATGAAAATCGGCTTATCGACCTTAGGTAGATCGGCGGATTCCTTAAATTTCCTAGAGGTCCTGAGTCGATTCGTGAGCATCCCCAAAACTAACCGGCGAGCAACAACCCTACCTAATTCAGTCAAATTTGCTGAACTTTCATANCCCTCTAANANNAGNCTAAGCGGTTCTTTCCAGTCNTCGCCACCAAAATCATCACTCCTGGCATACCTGATAGCAGCACTGACTAGATCATCCCAATCAAGCGATGANGGCAACAGGTTGCTGNATGAAAGCCCGCTCACTAAAGTNTTGACCANGGGCCGGATAGANGAGTCGTACTGATTTNCCATTATTCGATTTGNGNCCCTAAAANTCGCNATTNTNCNCTANCAGAAANNTAACACTTANTTNNNAANANANNATTCATTTANNACCTTNTTNGNAGNCTGCCTTTTTATTTCTGTCTCTAGTATGGTANNNCTCAAGAGAGAGANATGAGAGTAAAAGATGACTATTATTTCAAGGATATTGATAAGTACGCTACTAATAATCTTTACCGCTACTGGTCAAGCTAACCCTACTAATCCACCAGCAATCAAGCAAATCGAGTTATCTCCGGATGGCAATAAGATGCTGATNCTAAGAGCCTTCACTGAAAATGAAGGATACTACGCAGTTGCAATCGACTTAAAGAACAAGCAAAACAAACCGATCATGAGCGGTAGCGCCGACACTTCTCTCAACTGGTGTAAATGGGCTAATAATCAAAAAATCGTTTGTTCGCTCTCGGGTAGCATGGAAATGCGAGCNAGGGCCTCCAGAAGAAAAGGCTCAACAGANGGAAAAATAAACATACCNAGAAGAAACATGTACGTCGTTGACTACAAGACNGGCAAAAGTAAGAAACTCATCAAAACCGACACAAAATACAAAGCATCGGCTAAAGAGGTTAAGGTTTGGGGGCCAATTCAAGACGGAGTCATTAGCTGGTTACCAGAGTCACCAAACGAAATACTTATCCAATTCAATCATGAAAACCTTCAATGGCCGTCTGTCTATCGCTTAAACATAAAAGACAACAAATTGAAGCGTGTACGAAAATACAAATCACTTGTATCGCAATGGCTAGCCGATGACCAAGGCAACGTGAGAATGGGCATTGGATTCAAAGACCAACAAATGCGTCTCTTTCTTGTCGAAGACAACTCTACCAGGGAGTTAAAGAGTGATGAGATCGACGGCTTGCTACCGTCCTATCCCTTGGGTTTTTCCAAAGATGGACAATCCGTTTACCTAGAGCAAAAAAATGAAACCGGAGNAAAAAGAGTGATCGNGGTATCGCTTAAAGATTTCCAAAAAAGAGAGACTCTATTTTCTTCTGAGTTTGCTTCAACCCCAGAGGATCTCTATTCACCAGCAGCTCTGCGCGGCCCNGGAATCCGACAATACGTTCCCGAGACACCTCTTAAACACTTAATCGATGCGTCTATCAAGCAAAAGTATCAAGCGGTAGCTGAAGCAATACCGGGGCCCAAGGAAACGGTGGTCAGCACAAATCAAGACTGGAGCAAGTTCATCGTTTACGGATGGGACAAGACCTCTTACTCGTATTACCTCTTCGATGTCCCTCGCAACCAACTGATGAAATTGGGAGGCAGCTAAACTCAGAACAAAAAAAAGCGCACCGAAGTGCGCTTTTTTCTTTAAGACCTAGGTCTTATCGGTTGAAGTTATAAGTAAACTCGGCACCAATGTATCTTGGGTATAGCGAGACAACCCGTTGAGGCCAGTTGCCACCATAACCCGTCCGTCTCGCGTCCATATCAGAAGATCGGATATAGGTCTTGTCTAAGACATTATCCACGAACAGCGACGCCTCCCACTGTCCAGTTTCTTCTTCATAAGTGATACGAGTATCCAATCGATCTCTCTCTGGAACCCAGTCCCATGGTCTGTTAAACGGATGAGTCGAGTATTCACCTGTGTAAGACCAAGCGGCGTACCAGGTCAACATTCCTGACTCTAGAGGCCAGGAATAATTTCCCCAGAAAGTCATCTTGGTCTTAGGAATACCCTGAAGCTCGTATCCATTCACTTCCAGACANTACAACGCCTTAAGCTCAGGCGCCGCATTACAAGGATTTTCCTGCAAGTCTCCACCGAAGACATCACGGGGATATCTGGGATCTGCTTCGTTAAAGAAGGTGTAGGGCGCGTTGTACTTACTATCTGTATAACTTCCGTTACCGCCGATGGTGAAATTATCCGTCGCCAGGAACAGAACATCCCACTCAAAGCCCTTGTTTACAGCACTGGGAATGTTTTCGACCACGGACACAGGACCNCGACCAGAAGGAGTCGCGACAGGGCCTCCATCTGGAAGCGTAAGATTACCAATTGAGAAATCATTGGGCTCATCTTCCCATCGCTCAACCTGGTCCTGATAATTCGAGTAGTCATAGGTATACACCGAAAGATTGACCTGAAGTCGACCGTCCAAGTGAGTACCCTTATAGCCGATCTCAAAAGCGGTGAGATCCTCGCCTTGGTACTCGAGTAATACTCTCGTATCGACCACACCATTACCGGTGGTGTCAAAATCCGCGCGGTTATCAGGTCCACCCATGTTCCAACCACCAGCCCGGTAACTCGTTGTCGCACCAAAGTAGACCAATGTCTCGGGCGTGGGTTCAAAGTTGAAATTCATACGGTAAGACCACTCACCATCCTGGTGGTATGAGCCTGACGTCTGAGATCCCCA
>PBUF01000119.1 GCA_002727775.1 Gammaproteobacteria bacterium | reverse complement strand
TAATTTTGCTAAAGCACTACTTGGAGTGGAAGAGGTGCATTTATACCAATCGCATACCTGGGCAAAATACACGGGCGAGGCAGATTATGACCAGGCTTTTCATTGCGATTTCGGAAACCACACGCTAACGGTTCCCTCTGACGATATTGCGCTAAGAACCGTCGATTTTATTTTTTATTTGACTGACGTGACGGATGCGCATGGCGCCTTACACTACGTGACTAAAACAGATAGCGATAGGTTGTTAGGCAAAGGGTCGGTCTTTGCTCGAGAAGATCAACAACATGCGTTGAAAGAAGTGGAGCGATCTGCGGCTGGACCGGCGGGCTCTTTGTTAGCACATAGCATCGATACTTTTCATCGGGGAACAAATTTAACCGAAATAAATGGTCATCGTTTTACGATGACTGTGGGTTACAAGGCGAGCGGTAACGAGATGATTGGTTTTCATGTCTGGCAGTCTGCGGCGGATAGGCCCTGGCCGATCGTGTTAAATAATGCGACCCCTTCGCAACTGCAGTGCATAGGGATTCCGCTGCCCGGGGATCCATTTTGGACGGAACGAACTCTCAGGTTGACTGAGCTGCGCTGGCCGGATTGGGATATGAGCTTGTACAAACAAGCGCCACGAAATTAGTTCTAATTGCTTTAACTCTCGCCTAATGTTTCTGGCATGAAGGCAGCACTAAGTAGCTCTTTCGTATAGACGTCTTTAGGGCTGTCGAAGATGGTTGCTGCTTCTCCTTGCTCTACGACCAGCCCCTCTTTCATGACAACAATGTGATGAGCCAAGGCCTTTACAACTTTCAGGTCGTGACTGATGAACAAGTAGACAAGGTCGTATTTTTTTTGAACATCTCTGAGTAAGTCTACAATTTGTGCTTGAACTGAGACATCTAAAGCGGAAGTTGGCTCGTCCATCACAATTAGCTTGGGCTTGAGGACTAAAGCCCTAGCAATAGAGATACGTTGGCGCTGGCCTCCAGAAAACTCGTGCGGGTATCTCTGTAGCATGTCGGGTTCAAGGCCGACCTCAACAATCGCTTCTAGTACTTTTTGGTCCCGGTCCGCTTCCGAGATTTCAGGTTCGTGTATTCTGAGCCCTTCTCCGACAATTTGGCTGACGGTCATTCTTGGAGATAGGCTGCCATATGGGTCTTGAAAGACGATTTGCAGATCCCGCCGCAGTGGCTTCATGTCCTTCTTATTTAGTGATTGCAGATCTCTGTTGTCGACCCATATTTCTCCGCTGGAATTAATCATTCTAAGTAAGGCAAGGCCCAGAGTCGTTTTGCCAGAACCTGATTCTCCAACGATCCCCACCGTGTGACCCTGACGTATTTGCATTGAAATACCTTTGACCGCATCGAGATACTCCTGCTTGCCAAACCAGTGACGACCTTTGGGGTAGCGGACCTGGAGGTCTTTTATGTCCGCGACAATTGGAGCGTCTTCTTTCGCCGCTGGTGGCAACTCGAGAAACTCCGCAGCCAGTAGGTGTTTAGTGTAGTCATGCTTCGGCGCCTCAAATATCTCTGTTGCGGGTCCCTGCTCGACTATGTCTCCTTTTGTCATGACGCAGATTCTATTGGCTAATGACCGAACCACGGTGAGATCATGGGTAATTAAGAGGAGCGACATGTTCAGTTTTTTCTGGATGTCTTTTAACAGTTCTAATATCTGTTTTTGGATGGTGACGTCGAGCGCAGTGGTTGGCTCATCCGCTATGAGTAGTTTTGGTTCCTGCGCCAGTGCCATTGCGATCATTACCCTCTGTCTTTGACCGCCTGATAGTTCGTGAGGATAGGCATCGATACGGACTGACTCATCTAATCCAACTAAATCGAAAAGCTCTCGAACCCTCGAACTTGCTCCCTGTCGCGTGACTTTACCATCGAGCACGAGCATTTCGCTGACTTGTCTGCCGATTTTGTGGAGAGGGTTTAATGAGGTCATCGGTTCTTGAAATATCATGCTCGCCACTGACCCTCGCATGGCCAATAATTTTGATTTTCCAGCTCCGATCATCTCTTCCCCGTCCAAAATTATTGAACCCGACGGATGCGAAGCGTACGGATAGGGTAGTAGTTGAGGTATAGAGAGAGCTGATACTGTTTTGCCCGAGCCTGACTCTCCTACTAAAGCAACGGTTTCACCAGGATTTATATGAAAGCTGATTTCATTGACAACTTGGGTAGCACCAAACGCTACTGACAGGTCAGATACCTCGACTAATGCTGTCATCTTTTTGTCCTGTTCATCAGTTTTCCCCTGAAGCTGATATTGTTTTTCTCGGATCGAAGGCATCCCTTATTCCTTCGCCCACAAAAATGAGTAAGGTCAGCATAATACCTACCGTAACAAACCCAGTCAGTCCTAGCCATGGAGCTTGAAGGTTTCGTTTGCCCTGATTAAGCAATTCCCCGAGAGAAGCGGAACCTGCAGGAAGACCAAACCCAAGAAAGTCTAAAGCAGTGAGCGAGGTGATTGCGCCGCTTAATATGAATGGAAGAAAGGTTAGAGCTGCTGTCATGGCATTAGGCAGCACATGGCGAATCATGATCGAGAGATGACTATCGCCCAGCGCGGTCGCGGCTCTAACGTACTCGAAATTTCGGGTACGTAAAAATTCTGCTCGGACTACACCAACTACACTCATCCAACTGAAGGCTGCAAGACAGCCGAGCAACCAAAAAAAACTGGGTTCGACAATACTGGCAAGGATAATGAGTATTATCAGTATGGGGAGCCCCGTCCAGATCTCTACAAACCTCTGGCCAACAAGATCTACCATGCCCCCAAAATATCCTTGAAGCCCACCCACTATGACACCGATGCTGGCGCTAATAATGGTCAGGGTGATACCGAACAGGACGGACAGCCTGAAGCCATAGATAAGCCTGGCTGTTGTATCTTTGCCAGCATCATCGGTACCCAGCCAATGAGTGCTGTCCGGAGCGGTAGGTGCAGGACCGGAGATGTACATGTCAGGTGTTTGATAATGAAAGGGTATGGGAGTTCTGATCATCCAGCCACCGGAAGTCTCAATCAGGTCAATTATATAAGGGTCCCAGTAACTCACGGCGGAGGACAGTTCTCCTCCTAGGTCTTTTTCTGAGTAATCAATCAACACAGGGAAGAAAAACTCTTCTTGATGATAGACTAAGATCGGCTTGTCGTTAGCAATAAATTCTGCGAACAAGGAGATGGAGAATAGGACGAGAAAAATCCAGAGAGAACCGAAGGCTCGTTTGTTGCGCTTAAATTGAGCCCAACGACGCTCTGCGATAGGCGTCATGATATCAATCCGATGATGATTAGATTCTTTGTCATCTTGTCTCGAAATCAATTCTTGGATCTACTAGTACATAGGTCAGATCACTTATTAGGTGCATGAATAGCCCAATTAGGGTGAGAATGTAAACATTCCCAAACATAATTGGATAATCTCGCTTGATAATTGCTTCATAAGTTAGCAACCCCATTCCGTCGATGGAAAAAATGATTTCTATCAGCAGTGAACCTGTAAAGAGTATTCCCACGAATGCGGCAGGGAACCCCGCGATAACTATGAGCATTGCATTTCTGAAGACGTGGCCGTAAAGCACTTTCTTTTCTGTTAGTCCTTTGGCTCTGGCTGTCAGGACAAACTGCTTACCTAATTCTTCTAGGAAAGAGTTTTTGGTCAACATGGTGAGAGTAGCAAACCCTCCAATGGTTAAGGCGATCAGAGGCAGACAAAGGTGCCAGAGGTAATCTGTGATTCGATCTGGCCAGGACAATTGGTGCCAATTTTCAGAAACAAGCCCTCTTAAAGGAAAAATTTCCAAATAGCCACCACCAGCAAAAAGTACGATCAATAAGATTGCAAACAAGAAACCAGGGACGGCATAGCCAACGAAGATCAAAGAACTTGTCGCAATATCGAATTTAGTCCCATCTCTGACCGCTTTTTGAATCCCCAGGGGTATCGAGATTCCGTAGATGATTAGCAAAGACCATAAACCAAGNGAAATTGAGACGGGGAGCCGCTCTACNATCAANTCGATNACNGGNACATCTTGAAAGTANGANGTTCCAAAATCAAAAACCGCGTAACCGGTTAGCATGTCGATCAGGCGTTCGTGTACTGGCTTGTCAAAGCCAAACTGNCGCTCTAAATCCTTCAGGAGTTCTGGNTCGACNCCGTATTCGTTTGCTAGTGACTCGGTGGCCGTNGGGTCNGCNCCCACATTNCCGCTACTGGTTATGTTAGAGGTCGAGGATATGTTGCCGACCGTCAGGCTTGATATGATTTGTTCGATCGGCCCGCCAGGAACAAATTGCACTAACGTGAAATTGATCAAAATAATCGTTAAAACCGTAGGGACCAGTAGTGCGATTCTTTTTAAAATATATCGCCCCATCAATCACCGCTCGCNAGTTCTTTTTTGCCTTGTATGACTCTTTCGGCCTTTACCGGATCCCACCACCAGGTATCAACCCAGCTTGAGCGTTGCAAGCTCATGTCATGATCTGGCTGTCCAAAACGATTCCAGTAGACTAGGCGNTAGCCCGGCATCGCTAACCCTGGAATCCAATAGAAGTTCCAGAGCAGCACTCTATCTAGGGCTCGTGTTGCTGCGTAAAAGCTCTCCGGGTCTTTTGCTTCCAACACCTTCTCGATTAGATGATCTACAACTGGGTTTTTAATGCCCATCCAGTTTTGCGAAAGAGGAATATCTGCTGAACTGCTGCTAAACCAATTTCGCAGTGCGAGGCCTGGGGTCGTGCTGGGTATGTAATTTGCGGTGCCGCCCTCGAATTTTCCGCTCTGCATTCGATAAACCCAATTAGAGACTTCTGGGGCTCGTGCTGTGGTCTCGATACCAATACGGTTTAACGCTTCAACGAAAGGCATGTTTTGTCTGAGCGTGAAAATAGAGACATTGATGAAGTCTATTGTGTATGGTTCTCCTGTCTCAAGATTAGTCATGACTCCGTCTTGGATTTCATATCCTGCGCTTCGAAATAGTTCAAGTGCTCGTTCTACTTGAGTTCGGTTATGTCCATAGCCATCTGATTCTGGTTCAGTCCATGGTTGGGTAAAGACTCGCTCGGGTATTTGATCTCGAAAAGGCTCTAATAACTCTAGCTCTTTTTCAGACGGTAATCCCTCATGGGCCATTGGCGAGTTATAAAAATAACTGTCGGCATAGTCATAAAAGCCGTACATCAGGACCCGATTAACCCATTGGAAATCATACATATTCCAAAGTGCTTCTCTGATTCGAATATCCTGAAATTTTTTATCGTCGAGATTCCATATAATAGGCCACCACATACCCCATGGCCTATTCAGATCAATTAACTCTCGATTAAAGTATCCCTTTTGTCTGGCTGGGAAATTGTATTCAGTCATCCATTGCTTCGAGACTGTTTCATGGCGTAGATCAATAACGTCTCCCTTCACAGATTCGACCATGATTGATTCATCCCGAAAGTAATCACACTTGAGCTGGTCGAAATTGTAACGTCCCTTCATTACAGCAAGATCCTTCCCCCAATAATCGTCGACACGTTCGTAGGTGACGTATCTACCCAGCACAAATTCTTTGACCCTGTATGGGCCACTTCCCAACGGAGGTTCGATAGTGGTTTTAGTTGGATCTTTATCTTTCCAATAGTTTTTAGACTGAATCGCAAACTGGCCGACCGCGAAGGGTAGGTTTGGGTTAGGGGTGGCTTCTTTTTTAACAGTAAACAATACTTCGTTGTCACTTATTTTTATTATTTGATCGAGTTCAAGGAGCGCCGTTCTAATGCCCGATGCCGCTTTGTCCTTATAATGTCGGAAAGAAAAAATCACGTCGTCGATCGTGATTGGTGTACCGTCATGCCAGCGCGCATCTCTTCTGATCCTGAATGCGAATTCCTTGAAGTCAGGAGAGATCCATACGCCATCTGCCAAGCGAGCATAAAAACTGGCATTTTCATCGATGGAGGGTTCAATCAGAGAATCTGTGGTGTAAGCGTTTACTCCTAGTAAATCCATGCCCCAGGCTTTGCGACCTTTATCGACCATGTTGTTGAAACTGTCGAAAGTTCCAAGTTCAGGAAAGCGTAGAGTGCCCCCTTTGGGAGCTTCGGGGTTGACGTAATCGAAGTGTTCAAAATCGGGAGCGTACTTAAGCGGCTCAATATAGGACGTGCCATGCTGGTAGTCGAACTTTCTGTCATTTGCAAAGAGTAAACTAGAGACAAGACAGAAACTTATTAGTATCCAAAATTGGTTTTTTGAAATATTTATTGGTGACTGTGAAAACACGATTAACCCAGCGGCCTGTGCCTCTCCTCCTAAACCCCAACCTAGAGACTAATCTGAGTTTTCGAAATAATCCACAGTAAATAGAGAGNTNGAANACNATCCGTCCAAACATCGCTTGCTCTCATGACCTCATGGTCAGAACAGCTCTTANGGTCAGTTATAGCTGTGTTTAAAGTGCCTGCGCTTGTCTCTCAACACTTTTTTGATTCCACTGCCAAGAAACGGCCCCCAGCACTACATTAGTTATCGCGGTAGCAATAAAAATNCCTTCNTAACCCCAAAGGTAATCCCCAATNANTGCAAGGGGTATATAGATAATCAAGCTTCGTAGTAATGAGATTACCAAGGCAGGCATCGGTAATCCCCTGGCATTAAAGCAAGAATTCGCCACTTGAATCATTCCCATGAAGCCGATACTTAAAGGGATCCAAAGGAAAAACAGGGTCGCTGTTTCTACGACTATAGGATTNTTATCAATAAGGCTGACGAAGTATGCGCCAAATTGGACCATGACTACGAAGGTCGCAACGCCCCAGGCCAAGCAAAATGTATTGCAAAGAAAGAGTGTTCTCCTAACACGGTCAATTAGGCGAGCNCCCCAGTTTTGGCCTATGAGTGGTTCGGCCGATGAAGAACACGACCACAAAATCATATGAGCAAGTGTTTCNACTCTTGAGGCCACGTTGTACCCCGCCACGACTTCATGGCCGTGGCCAGCCAACAGNTTGGTTATGATGAGCATCGACGCGGGCATCACNAGGCCGCTTGCGATTGCTGGGCCTCCGACATGCATGATGTCTTTCCACGAATCAACTAAACCGGCGGTCTTATTGTTCATAAGATCAGCACGATAGAGCATCCAGACATAGAGTATGATGCTGAGAGATCGCGACGCAAANTAAGCCCAGGCTGCTCCAGCAATCCCNAGAGCAGGCACNCCGATCAGGTCCCAGCCGAAAATAAGCAGNGGCGCGAGNAGTATCTGTAATAATGATCCAACGGACATGATAATGCCGGGACTGGCAGCGCTTCCNGTGGCCCTTAAAAGCGTTGATCCGACCATNGACAACATGAAAAANGGAAATCCGAGCATGTAGACTTCGAGGTACTCGATTGTGAGTTCGAGTACTCTGTCCTTAGCGCCAAGCGCAGCAACAATTTCTGCTGAATAAGTGATGCCAAAGAANCCCAGGACTAAACCNAGGAGTATCGTGAGAATCTGCGCGTGAGTNACTAAAATCGCGGCTCGTTTTTTGTCACCACGTCCCATTGCCCTNGCAATGACTGATGAAGCACCGCTGCCTATGCCACCCGCGAATGCAAACAGCGTGATAGTAATTGGAAATGCAAAGCCTATCGCAGCGAGAGCTTCGGTACCNAGCATGCCGAGAAANATGGCCTCTGCGACCTGGGCGATGTTGATGGTTATTGTGCCCATCGCCATGAATGAGCCAAGTTTGAGAAGGTGCTTTCCTACCCCTCCCTCGGTGAAAGTGCCGACGTTGCCTGGCTTCGCAGAAAAATCTTGGCGTTCTTCGGCCTGGCTCATTCTCCCCTCTCTAATTCAAGTGTAACTGCGTCTGAATCGTCAGAGGATTAAGTCGGGTTACGTANTTTCGTTATTGTAGCACAAGATTCGTATGCTCGATTTTTAACTCATTCGGTGGCGAGATGGCTNGGTTTTAAGGGGTATGCCTTTGGTTAATTGGTCGTCAGATGTTGAATCTGCTATATTTCTCGCCCCTTTTTGTTGCTGTGTAAGNTTCCNTTGCNGTTATCTTCATCGNNTTNTCTTTNTTTGCTTGTTNATTTGTTCTGCCANTGTTTTGGCAAGNCCNGGCTCTGTTGTTTTCAATAGTTTCAAGGACCGTTCGTTGGCGCTGAAGGAATCGGCGCTGATCTCAAGACAGTTTGGAATAGAAGCCCGGATCGAAGAGGCCAGGGTCAATGGACAGATTTACCATCGAGTATTGGGTCCGGTTATGGATCAGTCTTCTGCTCGAGAGCTCATTGGTGAGGCGAGGGCAAGTGGGTTAGCTGACGTGTGGGTGCTGTCTTCCAAGGAGCGTCCCTTGGTCAGGATTCAAAGACCAGCACCTGAGCCAAAAGCGGTGGTTTCGACGCCAGTTGTAGAATCACCTTCTAGTAAGTCTCAGACAATAGTTACTACACCTCAAGAGACCGCTGATGCATCCGTTATGTCAGCACGAGTGGTTAATGCGGACAGCTTGTCGAGTGAACAGTGGGGAACCATGCGCATCGCGCGGGTTGAAGATGCCAACATCAAGATTGACGGGCGAGTGGATGAACCGATTTGGTCAGAGATCCCGGCATTTGATCGCATGACTGTGACGGACCCAGACACATTGGAAAAGCCCACGCACAAAACAAGGACTCGTATTCTTTATACAGATAAAGGCTTGTATGTGGCTGGTGAGATGGAGCAACCACTCGATACGCTGGTTGAGCGGCTTTCGTCACGGGATGAATCCATTAACCGTGATGATTATGGGTTTCTGATTGATTCCTCAGGAGATGGGCTCTACGGGTATTTTTTTAACATCGCACTAGGCGGTACTAAAAGAGACGGAAAGATAGCGCCCGAGCAAAACATCACCGATCAGTGGGATGGTCCATGGATCGGTGAGACGTCGGTCACTGATTATGGTTGGAGCACTGAGATGTTTATACCCTGGTCAGCACTGACTATGCCAGATGGCCTTCAAGAGAGAAAAATCGCGATCGCAATTTTTAGAAANGTCGCGTATTTGGATGAGCGTTATTCATTTCCTCCTTTGCCNTTCTCTCAGGCNCGNTTCATNTCNGCTTTTGAGCCNNTANNANTNGANNNNGTNAATCCGANACANCAGTGGGAGGTTTATCCCTATGTGTCGGCAACTTCCGATGAAATACGNAANGAAGNCGATGGTCGAGGCGGTATCGATGTNGCCTGGAGGCCTTCGACAAATCTCCAGTTAACCGCGACAGTCAANCCTGACTTTGGTTCNGTGGAATCNGATGATGTGGTNGTGAATCTCACGGCTTACGAGACATTTTATCCTGAAAAGNGNTTGTTCTTTNTNGAGGGNAATGAGGTATTTGTTACTTCTCCCCGTTCTAATCCAAGAGGTCCTAGTGGTCCCGGGGGCAGCGGAGGTAGGCAATCGGTTCAAACCTATAGAATGGAGCCAACGACGCTGCTGAATACGAGGAGAATAGGCGGTTCGGCAAAGCATGTTGAAATTCCGGATTACGTTACGGTGAGCGGAGTCGAACAGAGCAAGCCCACCGAGTTGGTTGGGGCTGTAAAAGCAGTAGGTCAATCGGGAGGGCTGAGATACGGGTTGCTGACTGCCTTCGAAAAAGAAGCTGAGCTCTTAGGAACAGATGAAGCGACCAGTCAGGAGGTGCTTGTTAAGGCAGACGGTCGAGACTTCGGAGTCCTCCGCCTGTTGTATGAGAGTGCGGGCGGTGGTGGGCGACAATCAATCGGCTATATGGGCACCTTGGCTTCAGATCCGCTAAACGACGCCNTCGTTCATGGAATCGATTCCCATTATCTATCGGGAAATGGAAAAGTGTCGTGGGATAACCAACTAGTGGTATCCGACAAAAAAGGNGAAATTGGNTATGGNGTTTTCTCTGATTTAGTCTACACACCTAAGCGNGGACACATGCACGATTTCTCCTTTGACATATTAGACAACGAGTTGGATATATCCGATCTTGGTTTCTTGCGTCGTAACGATGTNATCGGGGCAAGCTATCGCTATATGAGAATGTCTTCTCAGGGTCTTCCTGGTTGGTTACGAAATAAGCGAGTGGGNGTTTTTACTCAAATTCATTCCAATGCAGATGGCTATCTAACCGAGGCTTATGCTGGCTTGATGGGCACTTGGCTTACTCAAAAAAATCTTGAAGTGTCAGCCATGGTTGGGTTTAAACCACCACAGCATGATGACCGTAACAGCCGAGGTAATGGCACTTATAGTATTGATACGGGCATGTGGACTAGAGCTAGCGTGGGGACCAACTCTGCCAAGAAGTTATCGTTGTCTGCCCAAATTGAGGCCCGTAGTGAAGACCTCGGGGACATAAGTTATTCGACCATGTTGGGCTTAACCTATAGACCAGTAGATCGGTTCTCTCTGGATTTCGATCTGCTNTTGCAAAAGAAAAATGAATGGCTCATTTATCTTGGAGATAAAAAATTCACNTCTTTTGACGCNATCGAAGTCAAACCTAATCTATCGATGAATTTTTTCATNTCGTCNAAGCAGCAGCTCAGANTTCGATTNCAGTGGGCNGGGATAGAAGCTGACNAAAGTAATTTTTGGTCAATTGAGAAAGAGGTGGGCGATTTAGTTCCTCGATTCAAAGACTTGTCGGAACCTACGGATGATTTCACGTTATCAAGATTAACCGCCCAGATTCGCTATCGATGGGAGATTGGGCCGCTGTCGGACTTATTTCTTGTTTATACCCGTGGTAGTAACCTGCCAAACCAGATTGATGGGGACTTTGGACCGCTATTTCGGGATGCGATGAATGAACCGATTATCGATGTGTTTACCATGAAGCTTAGATATCGCTTCGGGTCTTAGCCTGGTTTTGGGCCACTCCACGATTCTGACTCCGGCTTAAATGTTGAGAGTTTAGCTACCAAATCGTCTTCTAATGAACTTTCTTTGCTGATTTTAGTGACTTTTAGTATGTTCTTCTAACCGATTTGAGGGGCGGAAGTGATGAAGAAGATATGTTGGTGTTTATGCCTAATGTTGTTGANTTCCGCCTGTCATAATTCCGATTCAAAGCTGTCGAACGTCAATTGGGACACGTACCTCGGAGATCCAGGNAGACAGCACTATTCTCCTCTTGTTCAAATAGACCGCGATAACGTNGCGAATCTTGAAGAGGTTTGGCGATACCGCTCGGGTGAATCTACATCGCTGATGTACACGAGTCCTTTGATTGTTAATGGGGTTCTGTATGGTCTCTCTCCCTCCTTGGACGTATTTGCTTTGAATGCCGCGAGTGGGAAGGANCTTTGGCGAAACGAGTTAGGCCTGAGTGGACGGGCGCAAAGAGGCCTTATGTGGTGGCAAGATGGAGAGGACCGAAGAATATTGTTTACCGCAGGTAGTCAGTTGATCGCGATAAACGCTGATTCGGGCCGTCTTGTTGCTTCTTTCGGTGATGAAGGCAAGTTGGACTTAACGCCATCTATAGAGGGCAGAGGAGGCATCGATGTAACGGTGCCGGGTGTGATTTATCAGGATAAAGTGATTCTGGGATTTTCGACCTCTGAAAATAGTTTGGCTTTTCCCGGAACAGTGAGGGCGTTTAATATTATCGACGGGTCCTTGGAGTGGACATTTCACTCGATACCATTACCTGGCCAGCCCGGTTCTGAGACCTGGGCTGAAGGNGCTCTTGAGATTGCTGGAGGAGCGAACGTTTGGACTGGAATGGCTCTNGATGAAGAAAGGGGATTGTTATTCGCTCCGACCGGTTCGGCAACGCCAGATTTTTATGGTGCAAAGCGATTAGGAGACAATCTATATGCCAATAGCTTGCTGGCCCTGGATGCCAGAACGGGTGAATTGAGGTGGCATTACCAGGTTGTTAAACATGACCTGTGGGATCGGGACAATCCGGCTCCTCCTACTTTGGTTCAGGTTGAAATAGAGGGACAAATCATCGATGCAGTCACCCTGACCACAAAATCGGGGCATCTTTATGTGTTTGACCGTGAAACGGGAGAGTCGCTTCACCCTATTATTTCGGTTGAAACCGACTTGCCGAGCACTTTGCCGGGCGAAGTTCCCGCTAAGACTCAACGAGTTTCCTCGATAGCCTTTAGTCGTCAATCCTTTGAANTCACGCAACGAACTCCTGAGGCGACTGCGCACGTGAACCAAATAATATCGGNNTGGGACTTGCGCCCCTGGGCACCGCCAAAGGTCGGTACAGTGCTGATTACCCCCTGGTACGANGGCGGCGCGGAGTGGGGTGGCTCGGCATTCGACCCCGAGAATAACCGGCTAATTCTGAATGCCAACGATGCATCTGGAATTCTCGAGTTAACTGAAGTTCCTGTAGGGTTTAGTAACTATGGAAGCTACAGGGTGCATTGTGGAGCCTGTCACGGCGCGGACCTGCAAGGCACCGATCAAGGTCCTTCCTTAGTGGGTTTGACGGAGCGATTAACGNTGGCCGAAATTGCNAAGGTAGTAAAAGAAGGNAAGGGACGCATGCCAGCGTTTGATGGTCTCGACACNCCCACTTATCGAGGGGTACTGGGGTACATACTCTCGCCTGAACCTAAGCCGGATGAACCTAGCAAAAACGTTCGATACGCTCTCGGCGGTTATGTCTATTTGAAAGATCATGAAGGCTTACCAGCAAACGCACCGCCATGGGGAACGTTAAATTCCATTGATCTGGCCTCAGGAGACATTGTCTGGTCTTTTCCTTTGGGTAATTTTCTTTCTCATCCTGATTTAGGATACGGCGCGATTAACTATGGAGGTCCTGTAGTTACGGCATCTGGACTGATCTTTATTGGCGCAACTCCCGATAAGAAGTTTAGAGCAGTGGATTCTGAAGATGGTCGTATTCTGTGGGAAACGGAACTCAGTGCTGCAGCATTTTCTACTCCGGCGATCTACAGTGTAGAAGGCAGGCAGTTTGTTGTTATTTCTGCTGGAGGAGGCCGACTGGGTCCTCCTTCTGGTTCAGATTATTTTGCGTTCGCGCTTCCAGAAGCGGGTTAAAGTTAAGTCTTCTTTTGCTTGAAGTTGTAGCTTTATGGAAGGTTCGTCTTGGTAGTTTTAAGGATCGGTTTTAATGGCTGAGTCGCCGGTTTTGATTGTTGGCGGCGGTCTTGGCGGGCTTACCTTGTCCCTCTGCCTAGCCAAAATCGGTATTTCTTCGAAAGTGTTCGAGCGTAGATCTCAGTTATCTGAGAACGGTGCAGGAATCCAGCTGAGTCCAAATTGTCTTCGTGTCTACGATCACCTTGGGATGGTCAGTGCAATAACAGAGATAGCTCATGAACCCTCCCATATAGAGTTTCGAGAGTGGAGACAGAACCGCATCCTGTCAAAGCTTGACCTTTCGGACTTCAGGGAAAAACTTGGTTTTCCTTATTTCACTGTTCATCGGGGTCAACTGATAGACCTGCTTTTATCTCGCGTTCTAAAGAGCGAATCGATTGAGCTCCACCTTGACAGGGAGGTTGAACATTTCAGTTCGGATGAAAACGGTGTTCAAATTCAAACTGGTGAAGATGTTATCCATGGTTCTTTGTTAGTTGGAGCCGACGGAATAAGATCGACAATTCGATCTGAACTGTTCGGACTGGACGACCCTACTTTTACAGGACACGTCGCGTGGAGAGCGCTCATACCAATTGAAAGGTTGCCGCAGGCTTCGAAAGAGATCGGGTCGAGAGTTTGGTGGGGGCCGGGGAAGCATTTAGTCACCTATCCAGTTCAATGTGGATCCGTTTTGAATTGTGTTGCCGTGGTAGAGAATAAGGCGTGGGCTTTTGAGTCTTGGCACGAACCTGGTGAACTAGGTGAGCTTTTGAAAGAATTCTCAGGATGGAATTCAGATGTTCTTGAGATAATTCAGTCAATTTCTAACAATGATCTTTATAAGTGGGGGCTCTTTAGTAGAAATACTCTAAAAAACTGGAGTAAGGATAGAGTTGTTCTACTTGGAGATGCTTGTCACGCGCCGCTACCCTTTATGGCTCAGGGTGCCGCGATGGCTATCGAAGACGCGGCTTGTTTATCTTATTGCTTAGCCGACGGCCTGGACTATGCAGATAGTTTTAGCAAATTTGAATCGTTGAGGAAAGCGAGAACCCAGAAAGTGTTAACAATGTCTGCTCGAAATGGGCGCGTGTTTCATCTGAGCGGGTTGGCAGCGATGCTTCGCAATGTAGCGCTGAAATTCTACGAACCTAGATTCAACGATTTTCTTTACGGTTATAATGTTTTCTCGGCAGTGGATGGGCCTGGCAAGTGAGGGGTTAAGATTTATGAATAAGATTGAAGGGGTGCATCATGTCGTGCTGTCCACGGCCAAGATGAAAGAGCAGATCGCGTTTTTTACAGATAAATTAGGAATGGAGCTCGTCGCGCTGTACTGGATGCATGGCGTGAAAAACACGTTCCATTGTTTTTTGAAGTTGAATGATGATAGTTCGGTTGCCTTGATGTCCAACCCCTCGATTGCAGATATCCCTGTAGAACTGGGGCGGACCCACTCCGGTAATCCTGGAGCAAATAGCGCTCCGGGCACTATGCAACACCTGGCTTTGAAAGTAAGAGATAAGGCAGCGCTTCTTGCCATTAGAGACCGGCTAAGAGAGAAGGGTGTGCCGGTCCTGGGCCCCATTGATCACGGCATGTGCGCGTCAATTTACTTTGCCGGGCTAGAAAACGTGTCGTTGGAGGTTGCCTATTCGGAGGAGTCCATTGATCCTAAAGCATGGATTGACCCAGAGGTTGTCAGCTTGCTGAACATTTCGGATTCGGAACTTGAGTCTTTTATCAGCCCGCCTGATTATTTGGACCGCAATGGGANCAGTAAAACAGCCGACCTTGNATAGCGATGCNGGACCTCATATGTCTAATTACCCCGATGGGGCCTACGCGCAAGTGATTTCAACTCCGGACGAGGTGGTATGGAATATGGTCGACAACACACCGCCTCGTTCAAAAGAAGAGAGTAAATAGAATTCAATGACACAATTTGATTTAACTTCTGATCAGCGACAGCTATTCGAACACGCCGACCGAATCGGTAAAGAAAAACTACTACCCCTCGCAGAAAGAATGGACAACGAAGAGTGGTGGCCTGAGGACTTGTTTGCGGAACTCGGCAGTTTAGGATTCTTGGGCGTNACTGTNCCGGAAAAATACGGTGGCGTTGGATTAGGATTACTGGAGAGCGGTCTTATTTTGCAAGCCTTCTCACGATGGAACCACGCGGTCGGTTTAAGCTGGGTTGCTCATGATAATTTGTGCTTGAACAACATATATCGAAACGGTTCCGAAGAGATTCGCGAGCAATATTTGCCGAACCTTTGTTCAGGGAAATGGACTGGCTGTCTTGGATTGACAGAACCTGGCGCCGGTTCAGACGCTTTGGGTTCAATGCGNACNCGNGCGGAGCTNGACGGTGACCACTATGTGATTAACGGCTCCAAACTGTATATTACGAATGGACCCGTNGCAGATGTTTGTTTGTTGTACGCCAAGACTCAACAAGATGCNGGTTCAAAGGGCATCACTGCCTTTGTNGTNGATACTAANACGCCAGGTTTTAAGGTGGCCCAAAAGTTAACAAAGATGGGTTTCAGGGGAAGCCAGACGGCGGAATTGGTTTTTGAAGACATGGTCGTTCCTCGAAANAATATCGTTGGTANCGAACACCAGGGCCACCAAGTNGTGATGAGTGGTNTGGATTATGAACGAGCNGCGATNGCTCCTATCAACGTTGGAGTCGCCGANAGGGCGCTTGAACTAGCGGTGGATTACGCTAAAACCCGAACCCAGTTTGATCAACCAATTTCTCAATTTCAGATGATTCAGTCCCGGATTGCTGACATGTACGTTTGGGTTGAAACGATGAAAACCTTTTGCTGGCAGGTTCTTGAAGAAGCGCAAAATGTTGATGAGACGCAGGCTGGAAGAGGGCAGATTCATGCTCGNACGGCNGCCTCGGTAATGTACTGTGCGGACATGTGTAACAAAGTGCTGGATAGTGCTCTGCAGATACATGGTGGCTCGGGATATATTTGGGAATCTGAAATTAATCGTCTTTTCCGATCAACCAAGCTTTTGGAGATAGGCGCGGGNACCACCGAAGTGAGAAAGATGATTATCTCTGGAGAGGTNCTCGCNAGCTAGTGCATTAGGCCCGGGCCAGCTCGCTTGTTGCTTGTTTGTTCTTGTTAAGCAGTTTCTCTTGNACAACTATGAGTGTTGGAACAATAAAGAGAATGAGCAGACTCGCAAATAAAATTCCGATGGCAAGGCTTATCGCCATAGGGATCATGAATTGTGCTGTAGTACTGGTCTCGAAGATCAGCGGCATTAACCCCAAGGAAGTGGTGGCGGTCGTTATAAATATTGGACGAAACCTCCTTTGAGTCGCTTTGATTACNGCCTCTTCGATCGTATAGGAGCCTTCATCTCGAAACTTATTAAAACGATCAACAAGTATCAGGGAATCGTTTACCACAACACCCGCAAGAGCAACTACACCAAATAACGAATAGAANGATAAGTTGTATCCCAAGATAAAGTGACCTATGAATGCGCCTGCGGCGCCAAAGGGTATTCCTGCTAGAATGATCAGAGGNTGGCTATAGCTGCGCAGTAGAGAAGCCAACATTGCAAATATGATCAACAGAGCCAAGAGGCTTAANTGTCCCAATGAGGCAAGACTGGCTTGTTGATCCTGGGCGAATCCTGCCTCATTGACTTGCAAGCCNACGTACTTTTCTTTTAGNTTTGGAAGAGTNGNNGTTCTCAGACCGATCTCAATATCTTCGGGCATNGCGCTGGATCGGTCTACTCGACCGCTGACNGTCACAATTCGCCGGCCGTTGACTCTTTCGATGCTCGAATAGCTCCGGTTTTCGGTTACCTTTGCCACCTGCGTGAGAGGAGCTTCTGTACCATCGGACANGCGGATCCTGACATCAAAAAAATCTTTTGCGCTTTGTCTTTCGTTCTCTGGATANCTCACCATNACNCGAAGCTCTTCTCGGCCTCGCTGAATTCTTTGGACTTCNTCGCCATANAAGCTCTGTCGCANNTGCAACGCGACGTCGGCNGGCGTTAGTCCNGCCGCNAGGCCGGCNGAGGTNAGTTCTACATCATACTGCCTCTTGCCAGGGTTATTNGANTCTTGNATTTCAAACATGGCGGGAATGGCGGCGTATTCCGATTTGAGTTCTTCTACNGCCTGGCTAAGAATCGAGTCATCCTGGTGTGTCAGTTCGAAAGCGATATCCGAAGGATTGCCAAAAAATTGCGATACATAGTTTAGTTTCTCGACACCTGGAATTGCTCCCACCTCGTTTCGCCAAAGTCGCTCTAATTCATCCGCAGGCAGCGTCCTCAAGGGTTCCGGGTTGAGCCTTATCTGTATAGACGCGAGATGATTGGCCATCGTGACGCGGCCTCCCCCAAATGGCCCTCCTCCGGTCGATGTTTGGCCTCCAACCGTCATGCTGACAGATTGGAACGAAGAGCCTTCGGACTCTGCGTTGACTTTTTCTGCTGCTGTTACGAGTTTTTCTGCG
>PBUF01000118.1 GCA_002727775.1 Gammaproteobacteria bacterium | reverse complement strand
CGCGTAACAGCGCATACCGAAACACCAGGAATAGGAGACTTTATCGAACACCAAAAAACCAAATGGATCAGCGCACTCGATGGAAGCTCCTTTGAAGAATGGTCCAATTTAGATTCCGTCACCGGTGCTACCATCACAGTTTCAGCGATGCTGGAAATGGCAATCAATGCCTTTCAAGCTGAGGAAGTCTTTTGTGACATACAGTAAGAACTTAACCGTAAATATTCTACAGAATAATCCTGTGTGGACCCAATTACTGGGTTTGTGCCCTCTGCTGGCAGTTTCAAATACAGTCGCTAATGCGCTCGCATTGGCGCTGGCAAGCAGCTTCGTTTTGATTTCAAGCAACACGCTTATATCTACCCTGCGATCGCTAATTCCCGATTTCATGCGACTGCCTTGCTTCGTGCTAATAATTTCCACGTTTACAACAGTGACAGTTCTCGTTCTAGAAGCTTTCGCCTTCGAGATTTATCTTCAGGTAGCACTTTTCATCCAGATCATAGTGACGAATTGTGCAATTTTGGAGAGAGCAGAGAGCTTCGCCAGCAAAAATTCCATCTTTTCGAGTTTTCTCGATGCAGTTGGGACATCAATTGGCTTTGCTATCGCTATTATCACTCTAGGGTTTGCAAGAGAAATTCTTGGGAATGGAACGTTATTTGAGAATCTGTGGTTTTTGACAGGAAGTACAGAAGACCTTTATACCATTCTATTGTTCGATGCCGCACCGTTTCCCGTCGCCAGTTTGCCGCCTGGTGCATTTTTGGTGGCTGGATTGTTATTAGCCGCATCAAAAGCTATCTATAATTCAAAAGAANNACCATCCNTNCATGAATAACCTCAAAAGACACNAGATATTCAAAAGACTNGAGAGTCAAAATCCTTCTCCTACTACGGAGTTAAATTANACGTCCTCCTTTGAGTTACTTATTGCAGTGATTCTCTCCGCTCAAGCAACGGATATCAGTGTTAACAAGGCAACAGGAAAACTCTTCAAGCANGCTANTTCACCCGAAAAAATCATNAAAATGGGTAAAGCGAAACTAAAGGANAACATTAAAACAATCGGTTTGTTTAATACCAAAGCGGAGAACGTTTTGAAGACTTGCCGCATTCTTCTCGACGATCACAGCGGTGAGGTTCCGAGAACCAGAGAGGAACTTGAATCTCTTCCTGGAGTGGGACGCAAAACGGCAAATGTGGTCTTAAACACGGCTTTTGGCCAGCCAACCATAGCTGTGGACACGCATATATTTCGAGTATCAAATCGGACAGGATTGGCAGTGGGCAAAGACGTCAGAAAGGTTGAAGACGCGCTTATGAAATTCGTACCTAATGAATTTAAACAGCACGCTCACCATTGGCTCATATTGCACGGGCGATATACCTGTTTAGCCCGGAAACCGAGGTGTGGCTCTTGTCTTATTGAAGATTTGTGCGAATTCAAAGAAAAAACAGAGTACTAAGATTCGCTCCCCTATAAATCGACCTCGGAGACATTTACTATTTTAGTCTTCAAAAATTGTTCCCCAATCCTTGAAAACCTGCCAAGACCATCCGTTGCCATAAAAGATATCTCGCCTCCATTTGAGTTCAACAATCCTTTCAGCTCGAGTTCACGTGCAACATGATTAGCCGTGGTGACCGCCGAATCAACTACCCTATAGCCTTCTCCTAATATCTCTCTTATTAAAGCTGTAAATAACGGGAAGTGCGTACAGCCCAGTAAGACCGTACTGGGCCCTTTACCAATAAACCCTTGTAAATAGTATTCAATCAAGCTCCTCGTAATGTGATCATCTTGCTGTCGCTGCTCAGCCAGCGTTACCCAAAGCGGGCAAGCACGAGCATAAACCCGGGTATCTGGGTTTTTGCTAAGTATTGACCGTTGATACGCACCACCCGAAACGGTTCCCTCCGTGGCCAACACTAATATGCCGCTCGCATCGACCTTCTCGCAGGCTTTCTCGGCACCAGGCTCTATCACCCCATATACCGGCGTGGGATGATAAGCTGTTGCTAGTTTGTCCAGCGAAAAGGAAGCTGCCGTATTACAAGCAATCACAAGCGCCTTAACCTTCATCTGCATTAATTTGTCAGCGGCTTGCATCGAATACTTGTGCACAGTCTGTGGTGACTTGGTCCCGTAGGGTAAACGAGCCGTGTCTCCGAGATATATGAAATCTTCGTCAGGCAATCGCTGACACAACTCTTTAAGTACGGTTAGNCCTCCCATACCGGAGTCAAATACACCTATTGGCAATTCTTCCGTACTCAAAGCATCCTCACTATCTTTTGATCAAGAATAGTCGCGGCCTTTGTTAGCTCCTATCCTCAACCTAAGACCATTTAAACGGATAAAGCCCTCCGAATCTTTCTGATCATAGGCCCCGCGGTCGTCTTCAAAAGTAACCACTTCGGCGTCATACAGACTGTCCTTTTCAGAACTCCTTCCGACGATTTGAACCTGTCCCTTATAGAGCTTCAAATTAACTGTACCAGTAACATTCTTCTGAGATTCATCGATCAACGCCTGAAGTACTTTTCGTTCGGGCGACCACCAATACCCGTTATAAATCATTTTCGCGTACCTAGGCATTAATTCGTCCTTTAGGTGCCCAACTTCTCGATCCAAAGTTAGAGACTCCATCGCTCTATGAGCTTTAAGAAGAATTGTCCCTCCAGGGGTCTCGTAACAACCCCTTGACTTCATGCCGACGAAACGATTTTCTACTATGTCACTTCGCCCTATTCCGTGCTTGCCTCCGAGGAGGTTAAGCTCTCTCAGAATTTCCGAAGGTGATAAACGTTTGCCATTAATGCTCACTGCATCTCCTTCCTCGTAACCAATCTCAAAAATTAAGCCTTGATCTGGGGCATCTTCAGGCGCCACGGTCCAACGCCACATCGACTCATCGGGCAAGGCGTTAGGGTCCTCTAACACACCCCCTTCATAAGATATGTGCAAAAGATTCGCATCCATAGAATAGGGAGACTCCTCGCCACGTCGATTCTCGACCTGGATCTGATGCTTCTCACAAAAATCCATTAAAGCTATGCGGGAATTCAAGTCCCAATCCCGCCACGGTGCTATAACCTGAATATTAGGATTCAGCGCGTACGCGCCCAGCTCAAATCTCACCTGATCATTTCCTTTACCTGTCGCTCCGTGCGAAATTGCTTGCGCTCCAGTCTCTTCTGCGATCTCTACCAACCTTTTAGCGATCAAAGGTCGCGCAATACTGGTACCTAATAAGTACTCTCCCTCATANACCGTGTTTGCGCGAAGCATTGGGAAGACATATTCCGAAACAAATTGCTCAGTTANATCCTCAATGTAAATCTCTTTGACTCCCATTTGNTGAGCCTTGGCTCTNGCTGGTTCAACNTCACCTCCTTGNCCTATATCCGCGGTAAAAGTTACCACCTCCGCATCATAAGTTTCCTGAAGCCAACGGCATATAACCGAGGTATCTAGTCCGCCTGAATACGCCAAAACGATTTTCATCTTGTCCATTGATTAAAATGCCTGATCATTTTTAAGTTATGAGCGCATTCTTCGATAAAGTAGTTTTGGTTGCAAACCATTTCCGACAAACACCCTCGAGACTAAAAGAGAAAAGCAAACGTCGGCAAGTTTTGATATGTTGACTCAATGAAGATGAAAGATCGTTTCAGAGGCTATCTGCCAGTAATCTTAGATCTAGAGACAGGCGGCTTTGATAGTCGTTGCAACCCTATCCTAGAGTTAGCCTGTGCTTTTGTCAGCATGGAGTCTGGCCAATTGCAGATATGTGAAGAGTTCTNCTGGGCAGTATCTCCGTTTTCTGGGGCTATTATCGAAGAGTCTAGCCTCAAAATAACAGGAATCAATCTGGACGACCCTGATCGCATCCAAATGGAAGAAAAAGCTGCGATTAACNGCTTATTTAAACTAATCCGCAAGAAAATCAAATCGGAAGAGTGCACTCGAGCAATAATGGTTGCTCACAATGCTTCCTTCGATCAGGGTTTTCTACACGCAGCCTGCGATCGAACAGGAATCAAAAGAAATCCTTTTCANCCCTTTTCCACNATCGACACTGTTTCGTTAGCAGCGATCGCTTTCGGGCATACCGTGTTAAGCGAAAGTTGCGATCGGGCCGGCCTGGAATTNGATGGGTCAAAAGCGCACCAAGCGGCGTANGATGCTAATCGAACAGCTGCCCTTTTTTGTAAAATCGCTAACGAATCGAACTTCGAGTTTTCACCCTAGCGTGGCGTAGCTGATAAAGGCTAATCCGACTCTGCTGCAGAGGTAAGCAAAGTCTCAAGCTCGCCACTTTCAAACATCTCAGTGATGATGTCACAACCTCCGACCAATTCGCCATCTACCCATAGCTGAGGGAAAGTCGGCCAATTAGCATAACCGGGCAAGGTAGANCGAATCTCGGGGTTACTCAAAATATCGACATAGGCGAATTTTTGNCCACACGANACCATGCACTGCACGGTCTGNGCCGAGAAACCACACTGNGGCGCCTGAGGAGAGCCTTTCATATAAAGCAGAATAGGGTTTTCTTGAATCTGCTTTTCTATCGTCGCAACTACTTCCTCAGACATAACTTCCACCTTCACTAATAATAAGTTTATATTGGTATGCTTTAACCAAACTTTTCAATCACATTTGACTATAACCTTAAGCCATTAATGCTATACGACAAAGCCTATTTTGACCAAATCGTTGATCGCTCGAACACAGGGAGCAAGAAATGGGACAAGTACAAAAACTCAGAGGTAATTCCCTTCTGGGTCGCAGACATGGACTTTGCAACACCGAACTTCATATTACGCTCCATACAGGAAAGGCTGAATCACCCTGTGATGGGTTATTCCGATTATGAACCCCAGTTAAATAAGAGCTTTACTAAATGGCTCCTCAAAAAGTTTGACTGGGAAATTGACCCTGGCTGGATTACATGGACTCCTGGTGTTGTTCCTGGACTCAACTTAGCTGCTCGCTGTCTTTTGCCCGATAGTTCAATTCTGGTGCCAACACCAATATATCCTCCGTTCTTGGAGATAGCCGAAAACGCGAACCTAAATGGGATCCCTACCAAAATGAAGGAAGAAAATTTCGAATACNCCTTGGACTTCANACTGATGAGTGAAAANTTGAAACCGGAAACTCAAGCAATTTTCNTTTCTAATCCTCAAAACCCGACAGGTCNATCTTTGAGCAGTNNTGANCTAGATGCNCTCTCTAAATTCGTCCTNNAAAACAACTTAATTCTAGTTTCAGATGAAATCCACTGTGATTTTATNCTGAACAACTCCTGCGCTCATCTTCCTATAATCAAACAATGTCCTAGTNTAAAAGAGCAGGTTATTTCACTTTACTCGACAGCGAAGACNTACAACATACCCGGTTTACGCTGCGCTGCCGCGGTAATCCCCAACTTCAATTTACGAGATCGCTTTAGAAAGGTCATGACAGGTATCGTGCCAAGTGTTGGCCCGCTCGAGTCACTTGCTTCAATTGCCGCTTTTTCTGATGAGACGAACTGGTCTAGTGAGTTGAACGACTATCTCAAAACTAACGTTACCCTGCTAAAGCAAGCACTTGGAAATAGAATGCGGATGCCTGAATCGACATACCTCGCTTGGATCTACATTGACGATTTGCAACTCGACGACCCAGAGATCTATTTTGCGAGCCACGGACTCGGAATTTCTCCTGGATATCTTTTTGGAGACAATCGATTTATTCGCTTTAACTTCGCCTGTCCTAAATCATTACTAATTGAGGGTATAAAAAGACTCAATATTGCCATTGGTAAAGCTGAAGAAAACAAATTGCGACCAAAATAGATAAAAACAGTCCTTTTTATAACTTATTGAAGTGTCGATCCCGGTTTAGTAATATTCTTGCCTTTTTTGAAAAGCTTGGGTCTTGGACAGAGCGCTATTAGGTGAATCTCAATGAGCCACGTTATGAACACATATGCCAGGTTACCCGTTGGGTTTATCAAGGGAGAAGGTTCTTATCTGGAAGACGAACACGGCAAAAAGTACTTGGACGCATTAACAGGAATTGCGGTAGTGGGCTTGGGGCATGCGCACCCAAAGGTTGCCAGTGCACTAGCTGACCAAGCTAAAACGTTGACCCATACTTCTAATCTTTATCAAATACCCCTGCAAACAAAACTAGCTGCCAAACTCTGCGAGATAAGCGGGATGGACAGTGCTTTTTTTGCCAACTCCGGAGCTGAAGCAAATGAAGCTGCAATCAAGCTAGCACGCATCAAAGGCAGCAAATCCGGCATTAACAATCCAGAGGTTATAGTCGTGGACGACAGCTTTCACGGTAGGACCATGGCCACCTTAACTGCCACTGGAAATAGGAAAGTTCATGCGGGCTTTGAACCACTGCTCAATGGTTTCATTCGGACTCAATTCAATGATATTGAGGCGATTAAAGGAATCGCTGGAAATAATACTAATGTCACCGCAGTTCTGGTAGAGCCTATTTTAGGCGAGGCAGGTATTGTGATCCCGGATCCAGAGTATCTCTCAAAACTCCGCGCAATTTGCGACGATAAAGGCTGGCTATTGATGCT
>PBUF01000117.1 GCA_002727775.1 Gammaproteobacteria bacterium | reverse complement strand
CGATGAGTTCGCGAAGTCTGCGATGATGTTCAATAACGTTCATGCGTCTGACACGCCCTGTTTGCCTAGCCGCTCGGCTTTGTTGACAGGGAGGTTTGGTATTCATAATGGCGTGGTCAATCACGGAGGAACCGATGCGGATCCTGTGATTGGGGGTCCTCAAAGGGAATTTTGGTCCGAAATGCAGTTGCACAGCTTTCCTTCGCGTCTTAAAAGGGCAGGACTTCGGACGTGCAGCATTTCCAGTTTTGCTCAACGTCACTCGGCTTTTCATTGGTACGCAGGATTCGATGAGGCGCAGAGGGTACCTGGAGCTTTCGGGCTCGAGACGGCAGACCAGGTCTATGAGCTCGCGCAGTCCTGGTTGACGAGAAATGGCTCAGAAGATAATTGGTTTTTACATGTTCATTTGTGGGATCCTCATACNCCTTATCGGGCGGCGGAGAGCTATGGCGANCCCTTTGCAGAGGATCNCTTGCCCGATTGGCTCACAGAAGAAGTTCGTGCAAANCACTGGGAAGAAGCAGGACCACACTCTGCGCAGGAGTGTAATGGTTTTGCGCCTAAACCGATGATGCTAGAGGCATTTCCGAGNCAACCTCAGCAAATTTCCGACATGTCACAAGTCAGAAAAATGTTTGACGGTTATGATGCAGGCGTATTGGTTGCTGATGAGTATTTCGGCAAGTTGATCAAGGACTTGGAGGCCTTGGGAGTTCTCGACGATACTGCGATCATGCTGTCTTCCGACCACGGTGAGACATTAGGAGAACTTAACGTTTATGGCGATCATCAGACCGCTGACCAGTTGACCACGCGAGTTCCGATGATCTTGAAATGGCCTGGAGCAGAAAATCTAAATGGCAAAAAATTCGATGCGTTTCATTATCAGATTGACGTGAGCGCGACCTTGATAGAGCTTTTGGGGGGTAGGGTGCCCCAATCCTGGGACGGATGTAGTTTTGCAGAAAGCCTTAATCAAGGGAAAGACCAGGGTAGGGAACATCTCATTTTGTCTCAGGGAGCGTGGACTTGTCAGAGAGCGGTGCGCTGGGACGATTACATTCTTATTCAGACACTACACGATGGATATCACTTGTATGACGACATTATGTTGTTCGACTTGTCGAATGATCCGCACGAGCTCAATAATTTGGCGGGTGACTATCCATCCCTAGTCTCAATTGGTGAATCCAAGTTGGGTAGATGGTACGAGGAAATGATGGTTGACGCCGCAAGGGGTAGAGATCCGTTGCTCAACGTCATTGAAGAGGGCGGTCCATATCATGTGCGCGGGCAGCTCGACGATTATCTTGTTAGGTTGCGTGAAACCGGAAGATCAGAGATGGCAGACCAACTTAAAGAAAAGTACGTAAGTAGAGAATAGAACCAATATGAGATCGCGCTAGTTGGTAGAGCTGCGATGCCAATGGTTCTATTTCCGATCAGCATTGCCTACAATTCTCCACAGGAATGAGTGCGTAAGTGGCGTTGTTTAAGAATTTGAAAGCAATCAGCGTCGTAATATTAAACGTGTCAGGAGACATTCGTGAACGAGATCTATGAAGGTTCGGTAGTAGAAGAAGGTCCCGGTAAATTAGAGAGGACTTTATTTACGCTGTTGTATGCATTCTTTTTAAGTATTTGCGTGCAACTTATTTTGGTTTTGGTGGCTCTCAGACTAGTGTTGTTTCTGGCTTCTTGGGATAGCCCTAACCAGTTGGGATCTGCATTTTCCTGGCTTACCGATTTTTTTAAGGATTGTGTTGGCTATTTGAGTTTTTCTACTAACGAAAAGCCTTTTCCTTTTAACACGGTCGACTAATTAATAAGCGACAGACACTTAAATCAGAGTAACTTACAAGGTACAACCGCAGGCGAAGTAATAATGATTCCCAGAAAGTTAGCTGTTCAATTCATTATTGTGTTTTGTATTCTGATTTTCTGTTTGCCTTCGTTTTCTAATGGTGAATCTTCGAAGGACTCGCTTGTTGGTCTGGTGACGGACTTTTATCGGGCTTATCAAAGTGGAGATGTTGAGCGGATGGCTGAACTCACCCACGAAAATATTGTCTGGGAGGCTCAGGAATCTCTTCCAACAGGTGGGACCTTTATCGGTTTCGATGAGGTTGTCTCTAACGTATTTGATACGACGGCATTTTACTTACCGGGTTTTCGGATTGAAGTGGTGGAGCTGCATCAGGCGAAGAACGTNGTTTTCGCGATTACCNGAGTAACTGCGNATGGAATCGATGATTCTAAGGGNNTNCAGGTTTTTTACTTTGANGGGCGNAAGATAGTTAGGTATATGAGCTTCTTAGANACCATCGTCATGATGTCNGCTGCCAATCGACCGCCCGATTANNGNANGNNNNTTCCTCCNTCNCTTNNANANNTGNNNTCAAATTTNTTATNNTAATTTGTAACGAANCGGTAGACTTTTTAATCCGCCGACNAAGGTCGCTTGNGTGTATTTTGGCTCTCCAGCGAGTTCNATGTGCTCAAGNCTNGGTAGTAANTTTTTAAACAAGATAGACATCTCCATTCGGGCGAGATGCTGTCCAAGACAAACATGCGCTCCAAATCCAAAGGCAATCTGTTTTGCATCATTTCTGTCCACCTTGAAGTCAAANGGATTGTCAAAGATCTCCTCGTCTCGATTAGCTGACGGNTACCAAAGAATGACCGACTCGCCCTCTTTTATTTGGGTATCCCTGAGAGTGTAGTCTTGGGTTGCCGTTCTCATAAAGTGTCGAACGGGAGTAACCCACCTGATTGTTTCGTCGATGAATGTCGGCATCAATTCATCTAAGTTACCCTCTAGCTTCTCCATTTCTGCAGGGTTCTCCATCAAGGCTAATAAGCCCCCCGAAACAGAGGAAGAAGTGGTGTCATGGCCTGCGGTAGCCACAATCATATAGTAGCCGTTGGTCTCGAGTTCGGGGGGGCTTTCTCCATCTATCTTAGAGTTGGCAATCAGGGACGCAAGATCGTCTGTTGGTTTTTTTCTNCTGTCGATTGTGAGCTCNTTGAAATAATTTTCAAAATCCCCGACTACATTCATGATCTCCATTGGTTCAAAGGATCGNGCTATATCAGGGTCGGTGCCTCCGAATAGCTCTTGCGTGAGTTTGAGCATCAACGGTTCATCCTCTTTTGGNATGCCNAGGATTGTCATGATTACNCGNAGTGGGTACCAGATGGCNAGATCTTTAACGAAATCACATTCTCCTCCAAGGTTATCAAGCCGTTCTATGTACTCGTCTGCCAGCGCTTCGATTTCACCCTGNAGCTTTCTCAGNTTCGTACCCATGAACCAGCCCTGGGTCAGACGTCGNTANTTCATGTGATCAGGATCGTCCATCTGGACGAGAGACCTAACCAANTGTTTTCGTCCTGACAANTGNTGTGCGACTGCATTAACCATTTTAGGTCCTAATACNGGTCTAGGATCGTTTATAAAGATGCTTTTGTTCTGCTCGACCTCTTTAATGTCATTGTATTTAGTGACGTTCCAGAAGGGGTCAAAGCCGTCTGGTTCGGTTCGTCTTAAAGGATCATTATCTCTTAACCATTTGAGTTGAGCGTGAATCCATTCCTCGTTGGCCCAGTGCTCAGGCTTAATTAGACCCTCGTCTAATTCGGGTGAAGAGGTAAGAATTTCCATAGACTTTTCCGTTAGTTTATTAATGTTTTTTGAGGGCCCACGAAGGGCCCTCCAGTGGGCTTAGTTCGGCGCTTTGTAGATATACTCTGCCGTGTAGGAGGAGTCGCCATCACAGTCCGCGTAGGAGCTATAGTAATCGCTGATGCCGTTCTGTCCGCCACCGTTTGCAATCCATTCTTCGTTGGCAAACATTTGGTTNAGGCTAGTGAACACATTCATGTGAGCAAATCTACCTTGGGCGTTTCCGGCACCTTGTCTTGGCACAATTACGCTCCAGGCTGCTGCCTGAAAGCTGTCTTTGTTAGCTTGGAGCCAAGATGCATGTTTCGCTTTTAGCTGTTGATATGAGACTCCTGCTTTTGGAGTACACCAATTTAAGGTGATAACTCTCTCGTCCGACGACATCATCTCGTCAACTTTGGTCATTTTTGGAGTGCCATATGCGAGTTTGTTGTGGCACTTAGCCGCGCTCTGGAAGTTACTGTAGGCCTTAGGTCCTTCAGAGGTGCTAAGAAAGTCTGTCCAGGTTCTTCCTATCTCTTCGATGGGAGCCACAAACAAGTCCAGAAAATCTGCTGCCGGCGTTGCCGGTGTTCCATGAGAATAGAAAGGGGTCAGCCTTAATATTGAACCCTTGGAATCGATACTCGTGAGAACTTTTTCGATTGATCTGTTTACTTTATTCACGTCTGCCATCGTCTTTCCCTCTCGCAGTTCGCAAATCTCGAATTGAACCCCAAAGTTCTTATTCAAGTTCATCCCTCGGTAGTTCTCCCCATGGTCATCGGCAAGAACAGCAGCACAAAAAGGTAGAGCCAGCAGTAGAGTTATAATTTTTTTCATTTTTTTCCTTTGCTATTTGAAGTCCCAAAACCACTTAAAGCTAGTAGTGGAGTATCTCTCGATCATAATGGCTCGGTATGGAGCAATGCAATGAAGCAATTTATTGGATTTGGCGTTGTTCAGTCAGTAAACGACTAGTAAGGTTGAAGATACATTAAGTAGGGGGCGACATTATGGCGGAGGCGAAAGTAGTAGACTCAATTAAAGCTGATATCGAGTCTGTCTGGGCAGAGCTGGGTAATTTTTCAGGAGTTAAAGCTGGTCCAGGAATTGAATCAGTGGACTATGAAGGAGAAGGTGTCGGTATGACTCGCTCCATCAATATGAGTAATGGCAGCGTGGTTGAGCGGTTGGACGTTCATGATGGAGAGAATAAGATTTTCACGTATTCCATTATCAATGAAGACTCAGTGTTACCCTTTGCCAATTACTCGGCCACTATCCGGTTGAGCGACAACGGGGACGGGACAACCGGCGTGGACTGGACGGGCCAATTTGAGTCCAGAGGCGTAGAGGAAGAAAAAGCCGTTAAGCTGGCTTCAGGCATATACAGCAACGCGATCAATAACGCCAAGAAAGTATTGGAATCCTAACTATTATGGGACGGGTCTCTTGATGGGAAGAGTGGAAGAAAAAGTCGTTCTAATTACGGGTGCTGCGTCTGGTCTTGGCTTTGCNGACGCGCACCGACTAGCCGAAGAAGGAGCTAAGCTTGTTCTAACCGATATTAATCGTGACGATGGGGAAGCACTTGCTAGCGAAATTGGCGAAGCTGCTCTGTTTATTGAGCAAGACGTCAGCGAGGAACAATCATGGGATTTGGTCATTGATCAAACCCTAAACCGGTTTGGGCGACTCGATGCGCTTGTTAATAACGCCGGCATCGCTCCTATTTCAGATATTGAGAAAACAACGACCCAAGAGTGGCGAAGAGTGATGGGTGTTCATGTTGACGCGACGTTCTTTGGGTGTCGGTCAGCCATCCCGATAATGACAAAGAGCGGAGGTGGGTCGATCATCAACATGTCTTCGATCGCTGCTTTGGTTGGTTTGTCTTCTTACCTTTCCTATTCTTCGGCCAAGGGTGCGATTCGTTCTATGACGAAGTCCATCGCGATGCACTGCATAGANTCGCGNAATAACATTCGTTGTAACTCGATTCATCCAGGAAGTATTTCTACGCCTATGGTNCATCAGGCNCTAGAGAGCCTGGCGGGTTTTAAGTTGATGGAGCAAGAAGACCCTGAGGCGACGAGAANAAAAATGAGAATAGGAGANCCTTTGGATATCGCTAATATGGTGTTGTTTCTGGTNTCNGACGAATCGAAACACCTGAACGGTGCCGAATTGGTGATTGATCAAGGNGCTGTNTTAGGTNCTCCNTCCTGATGGCCATTCGAGGTTTNGTTCACGTAAATGTNAACTGCAGNGATTTTGATCGCTCGCTNAAATTTTATGANCTTCTNGGNTTNNAAAAATACTTGGATGTGCCNAGCACGAANACNNAAGAGGTNGCGGCNGCGGTGGGGATGCCTCCCTATTTNGTCAAGGGNGCTTTGCTCGCCCTGCAAAATGCGAAAGTCCCCTTTGTGATCGATTTGTTGGAATGGCAGGATCCTAAAGACGATGATCCGCCTTACGATCATCTGTACCACCTAGGCATTAATAGGATAGCGCTGGCTAGTGATGACTTGGAAGATGATATGGCTCGGCTTCAAGCTGAAGGTGTTGATTTTTTGTCCGAACCTGCAGTGGTGCAACTTGAGGATGGGCCCGTCACGCGGTTCGTGTGTTTTAAAGATCCGGATGGAACGGTCATTGAGCTGGTTCAGTAATGAAGAACTTAAATTGAGCTGTTAAAGNGAATTTNTATGGGATTAANNGTCGAGAGAGCTTCCTTTGCTAATCTTAGTGAGGTGCTCGATGATGTGAAGTCGAACAATATGTGGCCCACGACCTTTGTCAGTGGACCGTCAAAGGGCCTGCCTGAACACTGGCACGATTATGAAGTTCACGCTTACGTGATGGAGGGGGATACCTGGTTTATGGACGGAGATACTGGTAAAAGATTAAATGTAACCCAAGGCGACAAAGTGGTCATTCCAGGGAGGGCCTTGCATGCTGAGGGCGAGGTTGAAGACAGAGTGGTTTATATCGTCGCGATTCCCGAGCCGGTAATGAATCGTGATTTTTTGGTAATGCGTACCGATGAAGATTAATCGACTGGTAAAGACCTCATCGCATTTTAGTTAGGATAGAAAGCTGGCTCATGCAAACGACGATAGAGAAAAGATACTAAAGGGTTCGGTCTTTTTAACAAAATGGTGTTTCTGGGTTTTAGATTAGTGCGGTTTTAAAATCTGATTTACAGAGGGAGTCATAAAGTGGTCGAAGGTAAATTGAATTTCAGCACAAAGTTTGCCTTTGGAGTTGGGCAGGCCGGAGAAGGTGTTTTTAACGTAGGTCTTGGCTTCTTTCTTCTATTCTACTACAGCCAGATTCTTGGTCTTGATCCTGCTTTGGCGGCGGGTGCAATCGGAATCGCGGTGATCCTTGATGGAGCCTCGGATTTGATCGCTGGCTCCATTTCAGATGGTTGGAAATCCGAAGGTGGACGAAGGCATCCTTTCATGTACGCCTCGTTCCTGCCGCTGAGTCTTACTTTCTTTCTGCTTTTCTTTCCGTTGGTCTCCTCTCAAATAGGCCTAGCTATTTGGTTAGCTGTTTTCACCAATGTCTCGAGGCTGATGATGTCTCTATATCATGTGCCACATATTGCGCTAGGGGCGGAGATGACAGAGGATGCCGACGATCGTTCTGCATTAGTAGCCTACCGACAGTTTTTTGGAAATATTGGAGCGCTATTTACCTACATTGCTTTCTTCTGGCTGTTGTCACCGTTTTATGGCGGAGAGGGCCGTTTTGTAGAGGGAGCTTATGTGCCTTGGGCTATTCTAGTCTCAATTGTTATGGGAGCCACCATTTTCTGGAGTGCCTGGGGTACCCGATCTGTTGTTCCTTTTCTGCAGAAAGTTACCGAACGTTCGAAATTTTCTCTACTCAATCTGCTTAAGCAATTAGGGCGAGATTTTAAGGAAGTTACTAAAAGTAAAAACTTCCGGTTTCTTTTCACTGGAGTGCTTGTTGTTTACATCATGGTCGGTTTTACCACGACCCTGGACCTCTACATGTACACTTATTTTTGGGAGCTGGATGAGCGAGTCATAGTCCCGGTTCTACTTGCTTATGCAACGGGTAATGCTCTTGGGACATTTGTCTCAGTCAAACTGTTTGCTTTGTGGGGTAAAAAACTGTGTTTGATACTTGGCGGCTTGTCATACGCCTTTTTTCAAAACGTTCCGGTGGTTCTCAGATTGCTCGATTGGTTCCCAGAAAATGGAGATGCGATGCTCCTTCCCGCCTTGATTTTTTTCAAGGTCGTTCAGGGTTTTGCGACGGCACAGGCAAATGTGGGCTATGGATCTATGATGGCTGACGTATGCGATGAGCATGAATACCACACAGGTAGGAGACAAGAAGGCGCCTTTTTTTCGGCTGTCGCTTTCTCGGCAAAGGCTACGAGCGGCTTCGGGGCTGCGGCTGCCGGTATCGTACTATCTTTTATTGATTGGCCCGTTGGCGCGCATATACGAACGGCAGCTGATATACCACCTGAAACACTAACAAACCTCGCGATTTTTTATGGGCCAGCGGTTCTGGTTCTTGGTTTTGTCTCAGTGCTTTTTTACTTTGGCTATAAATTAACGCCTGAAATGCACAGTAATATGCTTAAAGAACTCGCTGAACGGCGTAAAGCTGTTCAAGCGAATTAGCTAGGTTACTTACTTAAGCCAATTTGTGAGACTATGGCTTTTGGTTTGTCCTGTTGTACACTGAAGGTCTTGGTGGAAAAGACATTTGGTGAACGATGTTCAATTGGTTAAAGGACAAAATACCAGTGATGGGCGCTGAGTCCGATT
>PBUF01000116.1 GCA_002727775.1 Gammaproteobacteria bacterium | reverse complement strand
CCAGCGCTCCAGAAGAATACTTAAAGCATGTGTATTTAAATCCTCATCCAAAAATCGTGCAGAAAAACTTTCCGGCGATAAAAAGTCGACAACACGATCCAAGGAAGCATTAACGTCGTAAGGTCTGGCAATAGGCATTTCGCTACCATGCAGGCGCGCATTCAACGCCTCCTCTCCTAGAAGTCTAAAATACCACTTAGCTGGCTCAAAGAGTTTTGCCACATCAAGCTGGGACTCATTCAAACCCGCCCTAAGCAAGCCCATCTCTTCATCTCGATCCCAGTTTATTTCTTTACACGCCTTCACAACCAAAAATCTGGAGTAGAAGCTTTTAACATCTTTCTCGCTTTCACTGGACCAGAGTCGTTCTGCAATTGCTGGAAGTCTGGACCAAAGACGCGGAAACAAATTTCCTTCCGAAACCAGCTCCCCCCACAAGCACGCCTCGCCTCCTAACACTCTCCCCAGTTGTTTCTNTCCNCTTAGTTTCTCCGAGTGCAAATTAATACTGCCCTTCCTCCACTGTTCAGTCCATTTTAGACCTCCGGCTACATGCTTAAACCGAAGATCGACTGCCAACTGGTCCTCGAGTTCCAATAACTCTACTTGTTCTGATTCAGGATCAAACAAATAATGAACNTCAGCAGGATAGAAGAGGTCGAGGTAGAAGCCTGANGAAAAAATGCAATCCAACCCTTTAACAAGAGCCCTATCCCGAGTCGAGGAGCCNCGCCAATTTTGAATCACATAGTCCGACANTTCTTCATGCAAGACCTCGTCCCACGCTAAAGGCTTTTTATTAATCTTTAATAAAATCTCGAATAAACGATTCGAAAAATAGTTCTGAATCTCCGCGATTCCACCCAAATCCGTTTCCCCGGCAAATTTCTGCACTCTTTCACTTTTGCTCCAGTACTCTGGGTGGACCTCATCGCCGCCCACATGAAGAAATTCCTCGGGAAATACAGCCCCTACTTCCGAGAAGAGTATTTCTAAATCCTCATACAACTGTTCATTTGAGGGATCTAGGCATGCCTTATGAACTCCAAAACGATCAGACGCCTCAGACAGGTCGGAAAATCCCCACTCAGGGTAGTTGACTAACCAGCTGGTTACATGACCCGGGACATCTAGCTCAGGAATTATTCTTACTCCGAGATCTCCCGCATAGGACACCAAGTCTTCGAGCTCAGCTTGCGAATAAGACTCGGTGCTGGCTAATCCCGGGAAAGCCTCGCTACGGAACCGAAAGCCCTGATCGTCAGATAAATGAAGATGCAATACATTTAGTTTCAAAAAAGCCATGCCATCAAGAATGCGCCTTAAGGCCCCGATACTGACAAAGGAGCGAGCTACATCAATAAGCAATCCTCGCCAACCAAACCTCGGTCGATCCGTTATTTCAAGTTGCCTTGAAAGCTCTCCAGAAGATGCTAGTTGATAGAGAGTAGCAATCGCACGTAAACCGCCCCACGTCGTTTTTGCTTCTATTCCTATTTTTTCGTCAAGCCGCAACACATAACTTTCATCCATACCCTGGTTTGGCAATCCCATTTGACTCTCATGGATATCAATTACAATCTTTCCAATCTTCGAAGACCCCAGAAGGGAGCTACAGTAACGTTCAACTTTGCTGTCACATTCTCCGATCCACTCTAATTCAACATCCTCATAGGAAATTTGGCGATCACCTAGAATTGCCATCCCACTAGGTTTAGGAAGACAAGAGACCATCGACATAATCATTCTCCTCGACTTGTGACTTTGGACCAGCCGTGACAGTATCGCAAAAATTTTGTTGGCGAGACGTCAGTGGATATAAAGGAACGCATCGAGTCTGTATTAAAAGCCGAAGCAAACGCAATAAATTCTATAGAGGTAACCGAAGAATTTGTGAAAGCAGTGTCAGTGATGCAAGGCTGCACTGGCAAAATAATCACTACAGGAATAGGAAAAGCAGGTCACATCGCAAATAAATTCGCGGCAACGTTGTGTTCAACCGCCTCACAAGCACAATTTTTACATCCTGCAGAAGCGGCTCATGGAGACCTAGGCGCAGTGTCGCCTGGCGACATCCTGATCGCCTTTTCGACGAGCGGCAAAAGTAGAGAGGTTATAGAAATATTGGAACTCTCCCGGCATTTGGGCATTGAAACGGTTATCGGAATAACATCGCACCCCGACTCAGAACTCCGAAAATACTCCGACGTGGTTATCGATATGGGCGAGATCGAAGAGGCCTGTCCTTTGGGCCTTACTCCGACTTCTTCAATGGCCGTCATGCTAGCGATTAGCGATGCTCTGGCCTTGGCGTTGATGGAACAAAATAAGGTATCTAGAGAAGACTACGGCCTAAGACACCATGGCGGCTATCTGGGGCGTGCAGCCAGACTGGACAATAGTCCCTAGCAATTCGGCTAACTAATCCCGGATCAAATCATATTTTAGATTTGTCTCCTCTTCATAGAAATCAAACTTAAGGAAAAATGCTTTTGATAATTGTGATCGCAAAAGCAGTTGGCGTCCGCCCTTAGACTCAGCCACCCCTATGGCATGACCTAAAAGCCAACGCCCAATGCCCTTCCTGCGGTTCGCCTGATCTACAATTAAACTTCTGATAACGAAAACACCCTTATCCGACCGATCCAACTCGTATATACCAAAAATCTTTTGCTGATTTTTAGCAATCCGGATAAATTCCGCGGCCGGGTCGGCAGGACGGCATTCAGTATTCAAATGAGGAGGACCGTACAAATCTAACGGCAGTTCATCTCGGAAAGGCGGGTATACCTCGAAGTCTCGCACTAACGACCCAAAAGTGATTTCACTAGATTAAGGGCCGTTCGCGACCCTGATTTCACTATATTCACTACTGATGTCGATAATGGAATATCTCCCAACAATTCTTTGGTTAGCAACTTTGCAATCTTGTCATAGTTAGACCAGGTGTCTTCCACCAAATAAGGGTCTCGACCGAAGACCAAAGCATAATCGATCATATATCTCGGATAGTAATTACCTGCGAATCGATTGCCCCGTTCAGAGAACAATGTTTCATCGAGATTACCCCCTAATGCCATCAGTAGTTCGCTGCCTTTTGCATCCTGCATTCTTACCCTTGTCATCAGTTGCTGATGTTCCCTAACAAGTTCTTGCCTGAGTAACCCTAAATTCAAGGCCCACGCCAAATACATGCCCATTGGAATGGCAGCCTTGTCAAATTCGCCAGCCAACTTGAGGTGTTCGTCTATCGAATCATAAATAACCAAAATCATTCCGGAGCCAAATTAAGCTGGTATTATTCTGTGCTCGCTTATAAGAATGCAAAAGTTTCTTCAAAAACTGGTGAAGAATTACAGACTAAAACTGATCGATCTATGACAAAGACAACCGTTAAGACCCTTCTTTTTGCCACTTTAGCTACCCTGTTATTTTTTGTTAACTCAAGCTTTGCTGATGGTCGAGCTGGTATGTCAACGTTAGGCTATTACAAAGACCCCTATAGTGACGAGGAAAGATCAAGACGGCTTTATGAAGAAGGCTTGAAACACAAAGCAAAGGCAGAAAACCGAGCCGAACGAGCTGACAAAGCAAAAAACACCAAAGAAGAAAATCGATTGCGTAAAAAAGCGATGAAGGAATACCAAAAAGCTGTCGAAAAACAAACTAAAGCAGTCAAGTTAGATCAAGAAAACTATAAAGCTTTTAGTGAACTCGGCTATGCGTTAGAAAAAAAAGGCGAGGCAAGAAAAGCAATCGGGGCCTATAACTTCTCATTACGCATTAACCCCAGATATTACCTGGCATGGAGATATCGTGGCGAGGCGCTTATAAAGCTGGGATTGATAAAAGACGCGAAAGAATCCTATATGGTTTTATTTAAGAACGATCAAGACCTTGCGGCCCAATTAATGTCATCCTTTGACGAGTGGCTGGCGCAAAGTGAAGCAAGTGGTCACCAGGAAAAAGAAGAGTTCATCGAGTGGCTCGCAAGACGAAAAAGTTTGGCAAAAATCGCCTCTGGCCTTACAAACCGGTCGAAGAACAGCCCTTAAACNACGGTGGCTCTGTACATTAANCGGTGTTGAGGGAAAAAGTCATTTACGGGTTTATGCTGAGTACTCCTATTATCCCATATTGCTAGAGTTCCTTTTTTCCAACGAAGCCGAACCGTGAACTCTTCTGTCACAATATGTTCAAAAAGAAACTTCAATAATCTGCGGCTCTCCATGTCGGTCAAATCCTGAATTCGACTAGTAAATAGAGCATTCACAAAGAGACTTCGTTTATCTATTTCAGGGTGCTGCAAAACAACCGAATGAGACACTTTGGGGTAATTTTCCAATGCGCTCTTTAGCCTCTCCTTTCCCCCAGGTTCAGCCAAACTCTCCTTAAACCCCTGACGAAAATCATGCTCAGCTTCTAATCCATCAAATAAATTCTTCATCTCGGGCGATAACGACTCATAAGCGGCTCGCGCGCTGGCCCACATGGTATCCCCACCGAAGCTAGGTACAACCTGCGAATGAAGCATTGTAAAGGTTGGCGGAGATTGCATAAAAGTCATATCAGAATGCCACACCTCAATCTTGGATGGCTTCTCCTCCGTACTCTCCAAGATCTGAACATATTGCGTCCCTTCAACGATATCGTACGCACCATGNCCTAAAGGGGTTCCGAATAGCCCGGCAAAGTCCTCTAGAGACTGAGGCGNAATCTCCTGTTCTTCAAAAAAAAGTACTTCATGCTCTAGCAGGCCCTTATAAACCTGTTTAAAAACAGCCTCGGAATTAAGTACATCGATGATATCGACATCCTNTACATAGGCTCCGATTGATCCTGACGCTCGTCTAAANTCCGGGTTAGCGCCAGTCATCTTGACAAGACCAGAAGGTGATCTCGAATGAAATCAAATCGATCTTTACCCCAATAAATTTCGCCTTCGATAACCATGGTAGGAGCCCCGAAAATGTCATTTGAGAGCGCCACTTGTGTCAAATCAATTAACTGCTCACTTATTTCCTTGGACCGCAACAATTCAATAAAATCTGTCTCAGTAACGCCCAATTCTNCGGCTAGAGGCAACAGACCATCTAGCGACGCGATCGAAGCATCATTGTCTTCCCAATAGGTTGAGAATAATTTTTCGATATAAGCCTCTTCCAATCCAAAACGCCGCATGACTAACGAGCCTTTCAAGGCGTCGCTCGTTTTAATAGGGAATTGTTCTGGCACATTGAATGGAAGACTATATTTTTTAGCCCAGCGCTTGAGATCAGTAGCACGATTTTTTAGCTTGGCCTTGGGCTCTTCACTCAACACGTATTTATGATGCCGAAAAACATACCCCAAATTAAACGGTATATATTCGATAGCAGCTCCAAACTCTTCTGCAATCGGTCTCAAAAGATGAAATGCAAAATAACTATTGGTGCTCCCTACATCCCAATAAAATTGAATCGCTANTTGCTCTGTATCTTGGTCAGCCATACTGTTTGAGANTANTCCCGTTTCCCAGTTAATATCCTAAAGCACATCAATCCGAATAGAAAATATGAGTAGATGGCGCTCAGAACTGGTCCCCACACTTTAGGTCACCGCTAATCAAAAATGACTTATATCACCCCCGAAGGCTATAACTTACTAAAAACTAAGCTTAAGGAGCTTTGGAAAAAGGAGCGCCCCTATGTCACGCAAAAGGTTAAAGAAGCTGCAGCACTTGGCGACCGGTCAGAAAATGCTGAATACATATACGGCAAAAGACAACTAAGGGAGATCGATAGGAAAATACGTTTGCTATCAGGAAAACTCGATTCAGCAAAGGTANTAGATAGACTTCCAAAGGACCGAANTAAAGTCTATTTCGGGGCTTGGGTGACAGTCGCCTCAGACAAAAATAAAAAACAGAAATATCGTCTCGTTGGCCCCGACGAAACAGAAATCAGCAAACGCTACATTAGTATAGACTCTCCCTTATCTCGTGCTTTAATCGGAAAACAAGTGGGGCAGCAGGTANTTATCAATGCTCCNAAGGATGAATCACTAATCAGAGGCGAAACTAAAACAATTGAAGATCCCCCGTTGAAATACGAAATTTTAGCGATTGACTACTCAGGCCCAGCCCCGAATTCGTCAGAGTCTTCTATTTAACCAAATGAAAACCATCAACAAAGGACTTGTCACATGAGATATNCACGGCTCATATCTTTAGGGTTATTGTGNTCTCCCATAGCGATTTCCGCTTTAGAGAACCCCTCGAACAAGGAGATTGGTCTAGANTCAAACAAATCTGGAATTTCCATTGCAGAGGTGAGTCGAAAAGCCAACATTCGCTTTCATAATCTAGATGAAAATGCTGACAAAATGGTTTCTTTTGATGAATTTGTAAACCAAAAAGAATCCCTAAAGAGTCGACGTCAATCCTTGAGAAGAGATAAGCCAAAAGTGGCCCAAATACGACCAGAAAGAAATTTTCGCCGAGATCAAGGGCTAAGGAATAAGCCTGACAATANAGAGCAAANAACCGCTCACTCAAAAGAGTTGTTCAAGATACTGGATAAGGACAACAGCGCATCACTTTCTTACAAAGAATTTGTTGGCGGCTCCGACCCGAGAAATCACAAATTGGCTAGATTAACCGCTTCCTTCAAACGCCTTGATAAAGATGGTGACGAAATGTTGTCAGCAAAGGAAATGCTGCTTCGGGTCAATAGACTAAGATCTCTTGACACCAACCTAAACGGTTTCATAGAACCGAAGGAAATGCGCCCAACTGGATCAATCAAACACGACACTTTTAGGCAAAAAAAACTGCCTGATAAAGACGAAATGGGCCATTAGGAATGCTTGAAAAAACACTCGACCAAATCATGGAGATAAACCTATCCATTAGAGGACCACTAGAGACCGCGTTTGATCCGGAATGGAGGTCGCCCTGTGAAATCGGAGAACCTGAAATAAGGGAGGATGAGAACCCTATAATTAATTGGGAACCAGTCAAGAGAAACTCCTTTGCCGATGACTTCGCAGGGCTAGAAAGAGCAATCGAATGCCCAATACACCCAGATGTAAAAACCTACTATTCGCGATATTGGTCAGCTAACCTGCCAATGCAGGCACCCGAAGGATACCTCGAGTTGCTCTTTTTATGGAATGAACCCGATGTCACTCGCCTTACAGAAAACTTGATTGGGCACTACTTAGCCTGCAAACAGAACAAAAACCAGTTCTCGGTTTTCTTCGCGTGCACTGAACCTGATTCGGATTACTTCTTAACCATCAATAATGAGAGCGGGGTCATCCAACTTGAATTGCCCGGCCAAAAACCAATTCGCGAATTATCGGCTAATCTGAACGAATTTCTCTCTACCCTGACGATCGACTAGATTGTGGAAAGTCGAGTAATTGCGTGAACGCTTCTTTTTTGTTGAATTCTTCCTACTGAATTCGGTTTGTTTAAATCGACTTTAGGTATTTCCGATGTCATGACATCCGAGCCCGATTGCTCCAAGAAAATGAGATCTAAAAGCCCGCAGCAAAAGCTTGTCCAACTCACTTCGTCTAAACTCCTGATTTTANCCAGTGTCATTGGGATTGAATCAAAACCGATCGCTCGCAAGGGTAAAATAGAACTTAGGCATATCGTTGCCGCTGTTCTAACATCGCCTTTCTTCAGCTCATCTTGCGAAGGCTCTTCCTCGTCACCGTTGGCGTCATTTTTGTTACTGGGAAGTTCTTCCAAATAAGTATTGAATACTGTTCGAACAACAGGGGAATCAATTGCGTCGGCGTTTCCAATTATCCTTAGCTGCTGCTTTAACACGTGCTCACACAATCCTTGTCTATCATCGAAATAGTGATAAATCATTCTTTTATTCAGTCCTGCACGATCGGCAATCCGATCGACCCTGGCACCGGTAAATCCGTATTGAAGAATTTCTTCTACCGCGCTATTCAGGATGTGTGTTCTGTTCTCTGAAGCCATAAGTAACCATATAGTTACATCGCCAGCGAAAATAACATAGTTTATTGAAATTTGTAACTATTTAGTTACTGAATTTTAGCTCGCAGCGTTTTCGAGCCTTAAAAGTATTTTTTTTGCTTCTATTCCGCCTGCAAAACCTGTCAAGGAGCCGTCCCGTCCTATCACGCGGTGACAGGGCACAACGATCGCGATGGGGTTCTTTGAATTGGCATTTCCTACTGCTCTTACCGCTTTTTTGTTTCCTATCGCTTCTGCAATGTCTGAATAACTGCGTGTCTCGCCGTAGGGTATATTTATAAGCTGACGATAAATGCTCCGCTGAAACTCCGTACCGGACAAAGATATAGGTATTTCAAAACGCTTGAGCGTTCCACTGAAATAACCCTGAAGCTGACCAATTATTTCTCTAAACACTTTGGGCCGTTCTACCCAGGTTTCTCTCTCTTTAGTCCAGTCTCGAGCGCGCAGAAAACCAACTCCCATTAAGCTGCTCTCTGTTCCGTATATAATCAGGTCGCCTACCAGNCTCTCGACAATGGTGTAGCTAATCNATGACAAAATTTTCCGTGCCCAATAATCAAATCATGTAGTCTCTTNCCTAGCTAGGCTACCATCAAAATGATGCAAGACTTTTTGTCCAACAATAAAGATCTAGATACGTTTCTCAAGGACCGAACTCTCTTTGAATTCACTACGTCTATCTCACATACAGATGCTGTAAACGGAAACTCCTCAAATCATCGGGTTGACTACACAAAAACACCGAATGGTCTTAATGCCAGAGTTTTGGGACACACCATCAATCTGGAAGCTCCAGTCATGCTCGCCCCNGTNTACATCGANAAGCCCTGGGGACGGGAGATATGGTACACAGGGATTGAAAAGCGCGGCGAAAGCTCGGTGGTGATNGATAACAACAACTCAATTCCAATCTCGTTGTTTTTAAGCCTAGCCCCTAAACAACTGACCAATTCTAAACTACCCGTCCTGCTCAAAGTATTGGACCCCAAACCAGTTAAATCGTTAGGCAATTTATATTTGGAGGTGCACGAAGAAAAAGAAGAAGTCTACATAGTCACACACATCGATTCCGAAGCATGGCCAGATGGGGTCGGGATAATGAGGTACGGGGTCGATCAGATCGCTAGGCAGTCTTACGGATCTGATCAGCAATTCAGAGCAGAGTATCTGTCTTCAGTCCAAGAGTATGAAGCGATCAGACAAAAAGTAGACTCGGGCCTCGATGTTTCTAACACCATAGAAGAAAGGGCTAAGCTTAAAATGGACGGGTTCACCTCGATAAAAGAATTNAGNCTCGNTGACGTCATAAANGTCCCCACTTGGACTCCACACTCCCTGCAGCATGGTATTCGGGTTGTCGAATTTCAAACGCCTACTTATGAGAGATACATTATCTCNTTCGAACAGAGGGTACTGACACAGGAGCACTGGGATAGCGAACACGCGATAGCTCATATGACACTTGATCCTCCAGCAGCCACAAACTACGAGAGCATTTCAGAGGGGCTAGAAAGAATAGCTCGATTCGAAGACTTTAATGTCCTTCGAACAGATTTCAGTAAGAGTCCTGAGGTGGATCTATCAATGGCCCGAGACTATGCAATATTCATCTC